>JBJTJU010000178.1:0-14930 GCA_046096165.1 Phycisphaerales bacterium
TTCCCGCCCTTCATCACCGGCGGCCTCGGCACGGCGTGCCACGGCCTGAC
Organism: Phycisphaerales bacterium; assembly: GCA_046096165.1. GTDB lineage: Bacteria > Planctomycetota > Phycisphaerae > Phycisphaerales > SM1A02 > UBA966. Next base: position 51 of record JBJTJU010000178.1, read on the forward strand.
CAAGGCGCTCGACGCGCTCGGGGCGCAGGTGACCTTCGTGCTGCCGAAGGGCGTCGCGGGCGACCACGCCTCGCACGTCGAGCTGCTGGCACCGGGACTCAACGAGGGCCGCGGGCCCGAGCTCCGCTCGGGCGGCGCCCCCGCACCCGCGCCCGCGGGCGTGGAACGCCGCAAGGCCGACCGAGGCGTCGGGGCGCGTGCCGTGGCCGCGGCGGCGGCCGTGCCGACCACGAAGCCCGCGCCCGCAGCCAAGCCGGATCCTGCCGCGCTGCGCGCGCAGCTTGGGCGCGCGATCCGGCTGGTGACCGCGCCGTTCGTCGCCTCGGGCGCGTACGAGAACCCCGCCGCGCGCGTCCTGCTCGAGCGGCTGGCCACCGCGAGCGCCGCGCCGCCGCGGCTCCTGCGACCCGGCGTGCTGGCGGAACCGGGCGCCGAGGCCGCGCACGAGGGCCACGACCTGCTGCACGGCCTCGACGACCCGTCGCGCCAGGAGGTGCTCTCGCTGCTCGAGGCATGGGAGCGCTACGGAGCCGAGGACCCCGGCGCCGTCGCCGAGATGGTCGAGATGATCCGCGCGGTGCGCTCGGCGGTGCCGGAGTCGAACGGCCGCGGGGCCGGCGTCTCGCTGCGCCGCGGCGGCACCGCGCCCGACTACTCCGGCGACCTCCTCGCCCAGAGCGAGGCCTACGCGCGCTTCGTGGTGGAGCGCTGCCGCGACATGGACTTCGACGTGATCCACGCGCATGACTGGCTCACCTACCCCGCGGGCATCGCACTCGCGCGCGTGACCGGCCGGCCGCTCGTGGTGCACGTCCACTCGACGGAGTTCGACCGCTCGGGCGAGCACGTCAACCAGGCCGTCTACAACATCGAGCGGCGCGGGATGCACGCGGCGGTGCGGGTGGTCACGGTGAGCATGCTCACGCGGAACATCTGCGCCAACCGCTACGCGGTGCCCGTGGCCAAGTGCGACGTGGTCTACAACGGCGTCGACCTCGACCCCAGGTCCGCCGGCCTCACCACCATCGGCCGCCGCGACCGCATCGTCCTCTACTTCGGGCGCATCACCATGCAGAAGGGCCCGGAGTACTTCGTGCAGGCGGCCAAGCGCGTGCTGGAGAAGGTCGAGGACGTGAAGTTCGTGGTGGCGGGCTCGGGCGACCAGGCGCAGCGGATGATCTCGCTGGCGGCCGAGCTCGGCATCGGGCACAAGGTGCTCTTCACCGGCTTCCTGCGCGGCAAGGACATCCCCCGCGTCTTCAGCATGGCCGACCTCTACGTGATGCCGAGCGTCAGCGAGCCCTTCGGCATCGCGCCGCTCGAGGCGCTCGGCCACCGCGTGCCGGTCCTCATCAGCCGGCAGTCGGGCGTGAGCGAGGTGCTCGTCAACGCCCTGAAGGTCGACTTCTGGGATGTGGACGACATGGCGAACAAGATCATCGCCGTCCTGCGCCACCCGCCGCTGCAGCGCACGCTCGTCGACCACGGCTTCGACGAGGTGCGCGGGCTGACCTGGGAGGGCGCGGCGAAGCGGTGCATCGGCGTCTACCGCGGCGCCATGCAGGCCGTGGGCACGGGCGCGCGCCGCTGAACCCGACGCCGGGGGACGCGGTCCTATACTTCGCCAATGGCGTTTTTCACGCGCAGGAAGCCCGCTCCCGCACGCCCCCAGACCGCCGCGGCACCTGCGGCGCCGCAGGGCCGCGCCGCCGCGCGCGACCCCGCCTTCGAGCGGCGCGTGCAGGAGCTCGGCGCCGAGTTCCTCGGCCAGGCGCGCGAGGCCGGCGCGGGCGTCTTCAGCGGCAGCCTGTCGGTCTTCAAGGACAAGCTCATGGACTGGGCGATGCAGGACGAGGCGTTCCGCGTCCAGCTGTTCCGGTTCGTCGACTGCTTCCCGACGCTGCGCACGAGCGACGCGATCTACGACCACCTCACCGACTACCTCTCGCAGCCGGGCGTGAAGCCGCCGCCGGGATTCGAGCTCGGGATGGCCGCGGGCGGGCTGGCGAAGGGGCTGGTGGCGCGCACCATGGCCTCGCAGATCGAGGGCATGGCCTCCAAGTTCATCGCCGGCACCGACGCGGCGAGCGCCGTGCCCGCGCTGGAGCGGATGTGGAGGAACGGCATGTGCTTCAGCGTCGACCTCCTGGGCGAGGCGTGCGTGAGCGACGAGGAGGCGCGGGCCTACCGGCAGAAGTACCTCGACCTCGTCGACAACCTGCCCGGGCGCGTGGCGCCGTGGCCGTCGAAGCCGGTCCTCGAGCAGGACCACCTCGGGGCGGTGCCGCGCACCAACGTCAGCATCAAGATCAGCTCGCTGAGCGCGCGCGTCGACCCGATCGACACCGAGGGCTCGATCCGCGGGCTGATGGAGGGGATCCGGCCGATCCTGCTGGCCGCCAAGGCCAAGGGCGTGCTGGTGAACTTCGACATGGAGCAGTTCGCGCTGAAGGACCTCACCATCGAGCTCTTCAAGCGCTGCTGCGAGGAGATCGACTTCGAGGCCGGCCTGGCGATGCAGGCCTACCTGCGCAGCGCCGAGGACGACGCGCGCGGGCTGGTCGAGTGGGCCAAGCGCCGCGGGCGCGTGGTCACGGTGCGCCTGGTGAAGGGCGCCTACTGGGACTACGAGACCATCCACGCCGAGCAGCAGGGATGGCCGGTGCCGGTGTGGAGCCGCAAGTCCGACACCGACGCGTGCTTCGAGCGCGTGGCGCAGTACCTGATCGAGCAGACCCCGCGCACGCTCGGCGAGGGCGGCGTGAAGCTCGCGCTCGGCTCGCACAACGCGCGCTCGATCGCGGCGGCGCTCGCCACCCTGGAGCGCTGCGGCCTTCCGAAGTCGGCGATCGAGCTGCAGATGCTCTTCGGGATGGGCGACGCCCTGAAGGCCGCGGCGATGGCGATGGGCATGCGCGTGCGCGAGTACGTGCCGGTCGGGGAGATGATCCCGGGCATGGCGTACCTGGTGCGCCGCCTGCTGGAGAACACCTCGAACGAGAGCTGGCTGAAGGCCGGCTTCCTGGACAACGCGGACGTCTCCACGCTGGTGGCGAGCCCGCACCGCGAGCATGATTCCGACCCCGGCATCGAGCGCATCCGCATGGCGCCCGAGCGCCACGCGCTCTCGTGCGCGGCGGCGGGGATCGGCGACGGCCGCCCGTTCTTCACCGAGCCCATGCGCAACTTCGCGCTGGCGCCGGTGCGCGAGGCCTTCGGGCGCGCGGTGGCCGCGGCGAGGGTGCCGGCGGTGGCCAACGACGGCGCCGCGGAGGCGGCCGCCCGCGCCGTGGCGACGGCGGACGCCGCGATCCCGCGCTGGCGCGACCGCGAGCCCGCGGAACGGTCGGAGTGCCTGGTGCGCGCCGCGGCCGCGATGCGCGCCCGGCGCGACGAGCTGTCGGCGATCGTGGTGCTCGAGTCGGGGAAGACCTGGCGCGAGGCCGATGCCGACGTCTGCGAGGCGATCGACTTCTGCGAGTACTACGCCCGAGAGTCGACGCGGCTCTTCGCGCGCGCGCGGCTCGGCCGCTTCGTCGGCGAGCTGGACGAGCAGTGGTACCAGCCCCGCGGCGTGGCGGCGGTGATCAGCCCGTGGAACTTCCCGCTGGCGATCTGCTGCGGCATGGCCGCGGCGGCGCTGGTGACCGGCAACACCGCGGTGGTGAAGCCCGCCGAGCAGACGCCGGGCATCGCGAAGGCGCTCTGCGACATCCTGTGGGAGTCCGGCGTTCCCCGCGACGTGCTCCACTTCGTGCCCGGACCCGGCGAGACGGTCGGCGCCGCGCTGGTGCGCGACCCGCGCGTGGCGCTCATCGCCTTCACCGGCAGCAAGGCCGTGGGACTCGACATCATCGAGGCGGCAGGCCGCACGCCCGAGGGGCAGCACTTCGTCAAGAAGGTCGTCTGCGAGATGGGCGGCAAGAACGCGATCATCGTCGACGAGAGCGCCGACCTCGACGAGGCGGTGCTCGGCGTGCGCCAGAGCGCCTTCGGGTTCCAGGGGCAGAAGTGCTCGGCGTGCAGCCGGGTGATCGTCCTGGACGGCGCGCACGACGTGTTCCTGCGCCGGCTGGTGGAGGCCACGCGCGCGCTGGTGGTGGGCGACCCGCGCGCACCGGGGACCGACGTGGGCCCGGTGATCGATGCCGAGGCGGCCGCGAAGATCCGGCAGTACGTCGACATCGGCCGCGGCGAGGGGAAGCTCGAGCTCTCGCTCGAGGTGCCGGCGGGCCTGGAGGCCCGCGTCGGCAAGCCCTACGTCGGGCCGGCCATCTTCAGCGGCATCCGCGCCGACGCGCGCATCGCCACCGAGGAGATCTTCGGTCCGGTGCTCGCGGTGATCCGAGCGTCGAGCTTCGACGAGGCGCTGCGCATCGCCAACGCCCCGGCCTACAAGCTGACCGGCGGCGTCTTCTCGCGCAAGCCCGCGCACCTCGAGCGCGCGCGGCGCGAGTTCCGCGTCGGCAACCTCTACGTGAACCGCGGGATCACCGGCGCGCTCGTCGGGCGCCAGCCCTTCGGCGGCTTCGGCATGTCGGGCGTGGGCAGCAAGGCCGGCGGCGGCGACTACCTGCTGCAGTTCGTCGAGCCGCGCGCCTGCTGCGAGAACACGATGCGCCGCGGGTTCGCACCGGGGCTGTGAGCGCGGGGCGGTAGGCTCCGCCGCATGCTCAGACACGCGCTCGCGCTCTCGGCCGCCCTCCTCGCCTCCCCTGCGGTGCGTGCGCAGGCACCGTCGGCGCCGCCTGCCGCGGGCACCTCGACCGCGTGGCCGCAGACCGCCACGCTCGACGGCACCACGTACGTGATGAACGCGCCTGCCTACACGGCGATCGCCGGCAACACCGTCTCCATGAAGACCACGGTGCAGGTGAAGCCCGCGAAGGGTTCGCCGGTCGAGGCATCCGTCGGGCTGACGGCCGCGATCGCGCCCGCCTCGGAGCCCGGGTACGTGGAACTGAGCGGCTTCGAGATCGAGACCTGCGACGCACCCGGCGGGCAGGCCGACGCGATCCGCACGGCGCTCGCCGGCCTGATGAAGGACATGGGGATCGAGGCCACGCTCACCACCATCGTGCAGGACGTGGCGATCGACTCCTCCCGCGACGTGAAGGGGCTTGCCAACCCGGTGCCGGCGATCGTGGTCTCCGACCGCCCGACGGTGCTCATCTCCGTGAACGGCCAGCCGGCGCTCGGCAGCTGCGGCAGCGGATGGAAGCGCGCGGTCAACACGCCGAGCGTCCTGCTCCAGGGGCCGGACGGCAGCTGGTGGACGCGCGTCGGCGGGAAGCACTGGCTCACGGGCAAGCGTCTCCAGGACCCGCTGCAGCCGACGACCTCCACCCCGCCCGCGGACGTCGTGGCAAGCCTGGGCACGGTGACGCCGCCCGCCGGCGCGACCGCGCCGCAGAACGTGGCGCCCGCGAAGGCGGTGCCGCAGGCGATCGTCGCCACGGTGCCGACGCTCCTCCTCTCGGTCGACGGCGCGCCGGCCATGCAGCCCGCCTGCGACGGCGTCGAGTGGGCGACCAACTGCGAAGGCGTCCTGCTGCGCGCCTCGGACGCGTGGTGGACGCTCGGCTCCGGGCGCTGGTTCACCACGCGCACCCTGCAGCGCGGGCCGTGGACCTTCGTGCCGGCCGGCCAGGTGCCGCCCGCCTTCGCCAACCTGCCCGCGCAGGGCCCGCTCGCGCCCGCGCGTGCGAGCGTGCCGGGAACCCTCGAGGCCCGCTCGGCGGCGGTCGCAAGCAGCATGGTGCGCACCGTCACGGTGCAGCGCCAGGGTGCGAAGTGCTCGGTGAAGTTCCGCGGAACGCCGGAGTTCGCGCCGATCGCCGGTGACCTGTCGTTTGCGACGAACGCGTCGCAGCCGGTGATCCGCGCCGGCAGCATCTTCTACTGCTGCGACGACGGCGCGTGGTTCGTCGCCCCGAACGCGACCGGCCCGTGGTCGGTCTGCGACGCGGTGCCGGCCTCGATCTACGCGATTCCGCCGTCCTGCCCGGTGTACGCCTGCACCTACGTCGAGGTGTGCGCGAACACGCCGGAGACCGTGACCTTCGGCGCGACACCCGGCTACCTGGGCACCTACATGCAGGACGGGACGCCGGTGCACGGCACGGGCCACGACTACGACGCGGCGCATCCGCAGGCGGTCGACCCGGTGCAGGTGAACGTGGCGTCGTACGTGGCACCGGGCTATCCGGAGACCTACGGCGACCAGGCGACCTACTCCTACGACACCGGCACGTACGCGCCCGAGGAGGGCTACGGCTACTGCTACGCGGACATGTATCCCTCGGTGTACGCCTATGGCTACCCAGGCTGGGGCTGGAGCCCGTACTGGGGCTCGGCGTACGGCTACGGCTGCGGCTGGGGCTACGGCTGGGGATACGGCGGCTGGGACAACTGGCACCGCAACTGGGACCGCGCCAACGACCGCGCCGCGTGGAACCACTGGAACGACAACCACGGACTGGCGAACGGCCGCGGCGTGGGCGACGCCCGCGGCGTCGGCGCCCCGGGTGCGGGTGCACGCGGGGCCGGCGCGCCGGGTGCCCCCGGCAACCGCGGCGTCGGTGCCGGGGCGCGCGGCGTGGGCGGCGCGGGCGCAGGTGGCTGGGGCGCGCCGGGACGCGCGGGCGATGGGCGCGGCACGCGCACCGCCGCGGGCTCCGGCACCCAGCAGCGCGGCGGCTACCGCTCGCCGCAGGGCTATCACCAGCCCTCGGGCGGCACGTCGGGCTTCCAGCGCGCGCAGAGCGGCGGCTACCGAAGCGGCGGGTCACGCGGCGGCACGGGCGGCGGGCGCGGCGGGGCCGGCGGCGGCGGCCGGCGCTGAGCGCGCTTCACGCGCACGCGCGGTCGAGCAGGCGGTACTGCACCGCCTCGGCCACGTGCTCGGCACCCACGCGGGCGCTGCCGGCGAAGTCGGCGATGGTCCGGGCCACGCGGCGCACCTTGTCGTACGCGCGTGCACTCAGCCCCAGTCCCTCCATCGCCTCGCCGAGGAGCGCGCGCGACGGTGCATCGAGCGCCACCGCGTCGTCGAGCGCGCGCCCGCGCAGGTGCGCGTTGAGCGCCGGACCCTGGCGCGCCCGCTGCACGGCGCGCGCGGCCATGACCCGCGTGCGCAGGTCGTCCGACGACTCGCCCGCCGGGGCCGATGACAGCCGGCCGAAGGGCACGGCGCGCACCTCGACGTGCAGGTCGATCCGGTCGATGATCGGCCCGCTGACGCGGTCCATGTAGTCGGACTGCTCGCGCGCGCCGCGCGTGCCCTCGCGCCGGTTGCCGCGGGCCGTCGGGTTCATGGCCGCCACCAGGATGCTGCGCGCCGGGAAGCGCGCCGAGCCGTGCGCGCGCGCCACGGTGACGAAGCCGTCCTCGAGCGGCTCGCGGAGCGCCTCGAGCGCGCTGCGGCCGAACTCCGGCAGCTCATCCATGAAGAGGACGCCGTGGTGCGCAAGCGTCACCTCGCCCGGCCGCGGGACGCCCGAGGCGCCGCCGCCGACGAGCGCGACGGTGCTTGCCGTGTGGTGCGGTGCACGGAAGGGGCGCTCGACCGCGAGGCCCGCAGCCGACGTGCCGGCCACGCTGCGGATGCGCGTCACCTCGAGTGCCTCGTCGGGCTCGAGGGGCGGCATGATGCCCGGCAGGGCGCGCGCCATCATGGTCTTGCCGCAGCCGGCGGGGCCCACGAGGAGGGCGTTGTGCCCGCCCGCCGCCGCGATCGCGAGGGCGCGCTTGGCGGCCCCCTGCCCCCGCACCTCTCGGAAGTCGATGGCTGCGCCGGCCGCCGCGACCATGGCGCGCACGTCGACCGCCGGCGCCCGCTCCAGCCCCACCGAACCGCGGAAGAACCCGACCACCTCGGGGAGCGTCCGCGCCAGGCGCACGTCGAGCCCCTCGACGACCGCGGCCTCCTGGGCATTCGCCGCCGGCAGCACGATGCCAGCCACGCCCAGCCGGCGCGCGAGCATCGCCATGGCCACCGCCCCGCGCACCGCGCGGATCGAGCCGTCGAGGCCGAGTTCACCGGCCAGCATCCAGCGAGCGGGGTCGGGCGGTGCGCCGCCGGCCGGGCGACGGCCGGCAGCTTCCCTCCCCGCGCCCCGCCCCGCGCCCGCGTCACCCTCGGCCGGTGCCGCCAGCAGCAGCCCGACGGCGATCGGCAGGTCGAACGCCGGCCCGTGCTTTCGCAGGTCGGCGGGCGCGAGGCTGATCGTCGTCCGGTGCCGCGGCGGGTCGAACCCGGTGGCCGCCATCGCGCTGCGCACGCGCTCGATGCTCTCGCGGATCGCCAGGTCCGGCAGCCCGACGAGCGAGATGCGCGGCAGGCCGCGCGACTGCAGCGACACCTCGACGTCGCAGCGCACCGCGTCGATGCCCTGCAGGGCGAAGCTCGGGATCGTGACGAGCACGCGCGCATCATGGGCACGCGCCGGCAGCCGATGACGATCCACCGCCAAATTTCCTCGACCGCTACGATCCGCCCGTGGACTGGAGTCACGTGCTCGCATACCTCGCCTTCGGGCTTGCCGGCGGCGTGGTCGGGGGCATGCTCGGGGTCGGCGGGGCGATCGTGATCATCCCGCTGGCCACGGTGCTCCTGGCGCCCGGCAAGGACGTGCTGCAGGGGGCGACGATGATCGCCAACGTCGCCGTCGCCCTGACCGCCTACCGCAAGTACGGCCGCGCGGGCTACGTGGACTGGACGTTCGCACGCCCGCTGGTGGTGCCGTCGCTGGTGGCCGTCGGCCTGGGGGTCGGCCTGAGCCTGGTGGTCGACGCGCGGATGTTCCGGCTGCTCTTCGCGGCGTTCCTCTTCTTCGTCGCTGCGCGGGAATTCGTGCAGCTGGTGCGCGGGGCCGCCCCGACGGCCGAGGACCCCTCGGGCATCCCGGCCGGCAAGGCCAGCGCCATCGGCGCGCTCATGGGGACGATCAGCGGGCTGCTGGGGGTCGGCGGCGGCGTGGTCGCCGTGCCGCTCCTGCGCGCGTGGGCGGACCTGCCGGTGCGCCGCGCGATCACGACGAGCGTCTGCGCGATGGTGCCGCTTGCGGCGGTGGGCGCCGTCCTGAAGGGCGCGACGCTGCCGCGCGCGGCCGGACCCGACGGCGCGTCGCCGCTCGTGCAGTCGCTCGGCATCGCCGCGTGCCTGGCGCCCGCGGCGATCGTCGGCAGCTGGATCGGCGCGACGCTCAACCTGCGGATCACGGTGCGCGCGGTGCGCTGGGTGCTGGTGGCGTGGCTTCCGACCTCGGCCGCATGGATGGCATGGCCGGTGGTGAAGGGCTGGCTCGACGCAGCGCGCTAGACTCGCCCGGCCCCGGACCCGTCGTGACCCGCGTCCACCCCACCGAACCCGCGTCCGCGCAAGCCGATCGCCCGGCCTCCGATGGCCTGGCGTCGCGGCTCGCGCGTGCCATCGACCCGATGCTGCGCCCGGTGACCGTCGCCGCCGTCCTGGTCGAGGACTTCGACGCCATCGCGGTGGTGCACGGCGCCGACGCGGTGCACGCCCTCGATGCCGCCTGGAACGAGCGCCTCCGCGCGCTGGCGCCTGCGCCCGCCGCGGTGTTCACGGCCGGCCCAGGGGAGGCCGTGGTCGCCCTGCCTGCCTCGACGCCCGACCTGCGCACCGCGGTGGCCTCGCTCGGGGGCACGGGCCAGCCGATCCTCTCGCTTGGCGGCACGTCCGTGCGGCTGCGCACCGCGGTGGGAACGGCGACGCTCGAGCCCGGCTCAACAATGGCCGCGGACGCGCTGCTCTCCTGCGCGCGCGCCGCGCTGGCCCGGGCACGCCGCCTCCCCGCCCCGCGCGTCCACGCGCATGCGGACGGCGACGCGCACGCGGTGCTCGATGGGATGCAGGTGGCCGCCATGCTGCAGCAGGCGCTCGAGCGCGGCGCGTTCCGGCTCGTCTTCCTGCCGAAGGTGCGCGTCATCGACCGAGCGGTGATCGGCGCCGAGGCGCTCATCCGCTGGACGCTTCCCTCGACGGGCGAGGCGGTGCCGGCGCGCCGGCTCCTCGATGCGGCGGCGGACGCGGGGCTCCTGGACGAGGTGGGCGCGTGGGCCCTGCGCGAGGCGTGCCGTCGCGCGGCAGCGTGGTGCACCGAGGGCTGCGAGATCCCGGTGAGCGTCAACATCGCGCCGAGCCAGTTCCGCCGCGGGGACCTGGTCGACCAGGTGCACCTGGCGCTCGGCGAGGCAGGCCTGCCCGGGCGGCTGCTCTCGATCGAGGTCCCCGAGGGCGGGCTGGCGCCCGACGGCGACGGCGTGGCCGCGCAGCTCGAGGCGGTGCGTGCGGCGGGCGCATCGATCTCGATCGACGACTTCGGCACGGGGATCGACGGCATCGCGTGCCTGCACCGCTGCGGCGCCGACGAGGTGAAGCTCGACCGGAGCGTGGTGGCACGGCTGCCCGGCTCGGCCGAGGACCGCGCGACGCTCGACCTGGTGCAGCGCCACGCGCGCAGGCTCGGCGCACGGTGCGTGGCCGAGGGCATCGAGCGCGCCGACCAGTGGGCGCTGCTCTCCGAACGGGCATGGGATGCGGCGCAGGGATGGCTGGTCTCGCGCCCGATCGACGGCGCCGACGTGCCGGCCTTCGCCCAGGGCGGCGCGGCGGGGATCCCGGTCCGCGCCTAGCGGTCTAGCGGTCGATCCCGGCGAGGTCGAGGAAGAACGCCTGCTCCATGGCCACCTGGCGCAGCCGCTCGAAGCGGCCGCTCTTGCCGCCGTGGCCGGCCTCCATGTTCACGTGCATCAGGAACGGGTTCGAGTCGGTGCGCAGCCGGCGCAGGCGCGCCACGTACTTGGCCGGCTCGAAGTACATCACCTGCGAGTCCCACAGCCCGGTGGTCACCAGCATCGCCGGGTACTCCTTGGCCTCGAGGTTGTCGTAGGGCGAGTACGAGCGGATGTACTCGTACGCTTCCTTCGATTCGATCGGGTTGCCCCACTGCGTCCACTCGTTGGTGGTGAGCGGGATGGAGGGGTCGAGCATGGTGCTGAGCGCGTCGACGAAGGGCACGTGCAGCCCCATGCCCCGGTACAGGCCGCCGGCCATGTTGGCCACCGCGCCCATCAGCAGCCCGCCCGCCGAGCCGCCGCTTGCGAACGTGCGCTTGGGGTCGGCCCACCCCTCAGACTGCAGGAAGACCGTCGCGTCCACGAAGTCGTTGAACGTGTTGCGCTTGCGGAGGAGCCGGCCGTCCTCGTACCAGTCCTGCCCGAGGTCGGCGCCGCCGCGCACGTGGGCCACGGCGAGCGCGAAGCCGCGGTCCATGAGCGAGACGCCCGCACTGTCGAACTGCGCGTCCGACGGGAAGCCGTAGGAGCCGTACGCCTCGACCAGCATGGGATGCGCCCCGTCGCGCGCCCAGGCGTCGCGGCGCCAGGCGATCGAGACCGGGATGCGCCTGCCGTCGCGGCTCGGCGCCCACACGCGCTCGGTGGCGTACCTGGAGGCGTCGTAGCCGACCACCGGCTGCACCTTGCGCACCGTCTGCGCGCCGCGCGCGAGGTCGATGTCGATCACCGTCCGAGGCGTGACCATGCTGGTGAACCCCACGCGCACGTCGGGGTTGGCGGGGTCGGGGTTGTCCCCGAGGTCCATGGTGCACGCCGCCTCGGGAACGGGCACCAGCGTGCCGGCCCCGCCGCCCGGGGGCACCAGGCGCACGCGCGCGTTCGCCTCGACGCGCTCGGCGACGGCGATCGCCGCGTCGAAGAGCTTGAAGCCGTCGATGCTCGCGTCGGTGCGGTGCGGCAGGAGCTCCGTCCACCGCGCACGGTCGGCGGGCGCGTCCTCCGGCGCCGCGACCAGGCGGAAGTTGCGCGCGGCCTCGTTGGTGCGGATCACCCACCGGCCGCCGAGGTGGTCGGCGTAGCTTCGGACCCCGGCGCGCATCGGGAGCACCGCGACCGGCGCACCCGGATCGCCGTCGAGGGGCAGCGCCCACAGCGCGTTGTCGTCGTACCCATCGACCGAGATCGCCAGCCACTTGCGCGACGCCGTGGGCGCGATGCCGACGAACCGCGTCAGGTCCTTCTCCTCGAACACCACCCGGTCGGCGGAGGCGGGCGTCCCCAGCACGTGCCGGCACACGGGGCCGCTCTGCAGCAGCACCGGGTCCTGCCGCATGTAGTGCAGCGAGCGTCCGTCGTTGGCCCAGACCACGGTCTCGAGGGTGCCCTCGATGCGGTCGTCGAGCGTGCGGCCGGTGCGCAGGTCCTTGATGCGCAGCGCATGGCCGCGGCGGCCGACGGTGTCCTCGGTCCAGGCGACCAGCGTGCCGTCGGGGCTCACCGACACGTCCGAGACGCGGAAGTACGCATGCCCGCGCGCGAGCGCGTTGCCGTCGAGCATCGTCTCCCCGGGCGCACCGGCATCCGGGGCCGACGGCCCGCCGCGGCGGCGCATCCAGCGCGGATGCTCGTCGCCCGGTGCGTAGGACGTCCAGTACCACCACCCGCGGTCATGGCGCGGCGCGGTGGAATCGTCCTCCTTGATGCGGCCGCGGATCTCGGCGAGCAGCCGGTCCTGCAGCGGGCGCAGCCGCGCCATCGCGGCGTCGGTGTGGGCCTGCTCGGCCCGGAGATGGGCCATCACGTCGTCGCGCTTGCGCTCGGGATGGTCGTCGCGCAGCCAGTGGTATTCGTCGGTGCGGTCGCCGTGCGGGCTGCGCACGAGGTACGCGCGCTGCTCGGCGACGGGCGCCTTGGGTGCCGCCGCCTGGGGGGCGGCGCACCCGGAGACCACGGCAAGGAGCGCGACGGCCGCGCCCCGGGTCACGCGCTGAAGCTCGACCCGCAGCCGCAGGTGGTCGTGGCGTTCGGGTTGCTGAACACGAAGCCGCGTCCCATGATCTCGTCCTTGAAGTCGATCGTGGTGCCGTTGAGGTACAGGTAGCTCTTCGGGTCGCACACCACGCGCACCGTGAAGGTGCCGGCCTCGGCGGTGGCGACCGCCCCGCCCTCGCCGCCCTCCACGCGCGTGATGACCTTGCCGTCCTCGGAGGCGCGGAAGCGGAACTCCCACAGCTCGTCGGTGTCCTTCTGGACCTCGGTCAGGTCGAGGATGTAGCTGAAGCCGCTGCAGCCGCCGCCCTTGACGCCCACCCGGAGGCGGATCTTCTCGGGGTCGAGCCCCTGCTGGTGGACGATGGCGTTGATCTCGCGCGCGGCGGACTCGGTGATGATGACGGACATGGTCGGTTCCTCGTGGGGGGCGGCGCTCAGTGGGCGGCGGCGGGCTTGGCGGACTCGGCCGCGAGGCCGTTCTTCTTGCGGTAGTCGGCGATCGCCGCGCGGATCGAGTCCTCGGCGAGCACGCTGCAGTGGATCTTGACCGGCGGGAGGCTCAGCTCCTCGACGATCTGGGTGTTGCGGATGGCCATGGCGTCGTCGAGCGAGCGGCCCTTCAGCCACTCGGTGGCCAGGCTGCTGGAGGCGATGGCGCTGCCGCAGCCGAAGCACTTGAACTTCGCGTCCTCGATCACGCCCTGCTCGTTCACCTTGATCTGCAGCTGCATGACGTCGCCGCACTCGGGGGCGCCGACGATGCCGACGCCGACGTCGGCGCGCGTGGCGACCTCGGCGCTGGTGCCGAAGCTGCCCACGTTGCGGGGGTGCTGGTAGTGGTCGACGACCTTGTCGGAATATGCCATGGTGGTTCGGTGTCCTTCCCTGAGGGAGTGTCTGCGGCGGGTGTCAGTGGGCCTGCCACTGGATCTTGGAGATGTCGATGCCCTCCTTGTGGAGGTCGTACAGCGGGCTCATCGTGCGCAGGTGCTCGACCGCCTTGACGATCGCCTCGATCGCCCAGTCGACCTCCTCCTCGGTGCTCCAGCGACCGAGGGAGAGGCGCAGCGAGGAGTGCGCCAGCTCGTCGCCGACGCCCAGGCTCTTGAGGACGTAGCTCGGCTCCAGGCTGGCGCTGGTGCAGGCGCTGCCGGAGCTGCAGGCGATGTCCTTCACGCCCATCATCAGGCTCTCGCCCTCGACGAAGCCGAAGGACACGTTGGCGATGTTCGGCAGGCGCTTCTCGGCGTGGCCGTTGACCTGCGAGACCTCGATGCGGCGGGTCAGCTCGCCCTCGAGCTTGCGGCGCAGCTTCAGGAGCCGCTCGCGCTCGTGCTCCATCTCCTGCGCGCACAGCTCGCACGCCTTGCCGAAGCCGACGATGCCGGTGACGTTCATGGTGCCCGAGCGCATGCCGCGCTCGTGGCCGCCGCCGTCCATGATGGCCTCCAGGCGGATGCGCGGCTTGCGCCGGCGCACGTAGAGGGCGCCCACGCCCTTGGGGCCGTAGATCTTGTGGCCGCTCCAGCTGAGGAGGTCGATGTGGTCGCGCTCGACGTCGGTGGGCATCTTGCCGACCCACTGCGTGGCGTCGGTGTGGAGGACCACGTCGCGCTCGTGGCACAGCGCGCCGATCTGCGGCACCTCGTTGATGGTGCCGATCTCGTTGTTGGCCCACATGATGGTCACCAGGATGGTGTCCGGGCGCATGGCCGCGGCCACCATGTCGGCGGTGATGATGCCGTCGGCGCCGGGCTCGAGGAAGGTGACGTCGAAGCCCTCGCGCTGCAGGCGCTTGCAGGGGTCGAGCACGGCCTTGTGCTCGTGCACCGCGGCGATGATGTGGCCGCGGCCCTGCTGGCCGGCGGGCGCCTTCGCGTACATCAGCGCGGCGCCCTTGATGGCGAGGTTGTTGCTCTCGGTGGACCCGGAGGTGAAGATGATCTCCTTCGGGTTGGCGCCGATCAGCGCGGCGGCCTGCTCGCGGGCGAACTCCACGGCCTCCTCGCCTTCCCAGCCGAAGCGGTGGTTGCGGCTGGAGGCGTTGCCGAACTTCTCGCTGAA
>JBJTJU010000179.1:0-9145 GCA_046096165.1 Phycisphaerales bacterium
TGTGATTTGTGTATAAGAGTAAGGTGCATGCCATCTTGGTGGCGCGCCCGCAGCCGACCTTGCCGCCACGCAACAGCTGACCGACTTATAATGTTTCCGGGCTAATTTTTCCGGCCGGGCCATCCGTTGACAAACTCGCACTATCACCAAAGGTCACCATGCTCAGGATCAACGACCTCGTCAAGATCTACCCCGGTCCGGTCGCCGCGCTGAAGGGCGTCTCGCTCGAGATCCCGGAGGGCCTGTTCGGGCTGCTCGGCCCGAACGGCGCCGGCAAGTCGACGCTCATGAACATCCTCGCGGGGCTGCTCGAGCCGACCGGCGGCACCGTGACGCTCGACGGCACGGACGTCGTGAAGGACCCGCGAGCCGTTTGGAGCCGCCTCGGCTACCTGCCGCAGGACTTCGGCTTCTACCCTTCGCTGAGCGGCGCGCAGATGCTCGACTTCCTGCTCCGGCTCAAGGGCGTCGACGCGCCGCAGGGCCGCAAGGCGCTGGTGGCCGAGCTGCTGGAGCGCGTGAACCTGGCGGACGCCGCCAAGCGCAAGGTGCGCACCTACTCGGGCGGCATGCGCCAGCGGCTGGGCATCGCGCAGGCGATCGCGGGCAACCCGCGCCTGGTGATCGTCGACGAGCCGACCGCCGGCCTCGACCCCGAGGAACGACAGCGCTTCTACCGGATCCTGGCCGAGCTCGGCCGCGACCGGATCGTCCTGCTCTCGACGCACATCGTCGAGGACATCGCCACGCTGTGCCCGCGCTTCGCCGTGATCCGCGGCGGACGCTGCGTGACCTCGGGCGGCACCTCGGAGGCGCGCCGCAAGCTCGAGGGCCGCGTCTTCGAGGGGATCGTCGCCCCCGACGACCTTGAACGAATCCGCACCTCGCACCGCGTGACCCAGGCGGTGCTCGTCGAGGGGTCGCTGTTCCGCACGCGCGTGCAGGGCGAGCCGGGCTCGCAGCCCGACGGCTTCATGCCCGTGCCTGCCACGCTGGAAGACGTGTACTTCGGCGTGATGGACGAGAGCCGCGCCGCGGACTCCGAACGCCCGGTCGGTGGACGCGGCGCCAGCGCGCTGTACGCCCGATCCGCCCCGTGATCGCCCGCCTGACCTACCTCCGGACTCCACTCCCATGCACCGCGTCCTAACCCTTGCGCTCCTTGAGCTGAAGACCGCCTGGCGGCGGCCGTCCCTCTGGGTGTTCCTTGCCATCCTGATCTTCCTGACCTGGGGCTTCTCGGCCGGCACCGTCTCCATCGGGGCCGGAAGCAGGGTGGCCGGCGGCGAGCGCACCTTCCTCAACAGCGAGTTCAACCTCGCCTACGGCGACATCCTGGTCTTCACGCTGTTCTACGTGTTCTTCGCGTGCACGGCCTTCGGCAACGCGCCCAGCGAGGACGATGCGCTGCGCATCATGCCGATCGTCGGCAGCACCGGCCTGACCCCCGGCCAGTACGTGCTCGGCCGGTGGCTCGGCATCGCGATCGTCTACACGGCGATCGTCCTGGTGCACCTGGTGATCCAGGTCGGCTTCTACGAGCTGTATCCCCTGGCCGAGCCGGAGAAGCTGCGCGGTCCATTCTCGCTCGTGAACTACGCGCGCCCCATGGCGCTCTTCGTGCTGCTGCCGATGCTGTCGCTCGGCGCCGTCAGCTTCGCGATCGGTGCCGTCACCCGCCAGGCGGTGCTGGTGTTCGCGCTGCCGGTGGCCATCCTGCTGGCGAACATCTTCTTCCTGTGGGACTTCGCGCCGGAATGGCTGCCGCACTGGGGCAACCGCCTGCTGCAGGCGGTCGACATCACCGGCTTCCGGTGGCTCCTCGAGACGTGGATCAAGGTGGACCGGGGTGCGGACTTCTACAACTCGAACCCGCTGTCGCTCGACGGCCTGATGTCGGTGCAGCGGATCGTCATCCCGGCGGTGGGCGCCGCGGCGCTGGCGCTGGCGGCCTGGCGCGAGCGCACCCGCATGCGTGCGCCGCACGCCGTGCCCGAGGCGGCGCGCTCCGGGATCATCGCGGCGTCCGACCGCGCGCAGCGGGATGCGGCAGCACGCCCGCGCACGCAATCGCCGCTGGCTGCGCTCGGCATGGCGCAGGGATCGGTCGGATGGCTGGCCGCGATGGCCGACGCCTTCCGCGCCGAGGCCCGCGAGCTGCGCCGCTCCCCCGGCCTGTGGGTGTTCGTCCCGCTCATCGTGATCCAGTGCATCGGCGCCGTCTACACGCCCGGTGCCTTCGACACCCCGAACCTCACCACGGCCGGCACGTTCGTGGGAGAGACCTACAACACCATCACGCTGCTGTCGCTCCTGATGGTGCTCTACTACTTCACCGAGAGCCTGGCGCGCGACGACCGCTCGCGCATCGCGTCGCTCGTGAACGCCAGCGTGGTGTCGCTGGCGCCGCTCATCCTCGGCCGCATGCTGGCCTGCGCCGCCACCGTGGTGCTCGCGCTCCTGGGCGCGGTGTGGATCGCCCTCGCCGTGGCGCTCGCGGTGCAGTGGTATGAGTCGGGCATCTTACTGCCGCCGTCGCCCATGCCCTTCCTGGTCGGATGGGGCGCCCTGATGTCGGCCACGCTCTTCGCCTGGATGTGCTTCCTGGCCCTTGCGTGGAGCCTGTTCCGCAACCGCTATGCGGTCTACGGCGCCGGGCTCGCGGCCCTCATCCTGACCGGCTGGTGCGTGCGCTTCGGGTGGATGAACTGGGTCTTCAACTGGATGCTCTGGGACGGGCTGATCTGGACCGACTTCGGGGCGCTCGAACTCGACCGCGGTGCCATGGTGCTGAACCGGCTGCTCTGGGTGCTGGCCGGGCTCACCATGCTGCATGCGGCGATCGAGTGGTGGCGGCGCCGCGCCCCCGACGCGCAGGGGATCACCTCGCGCCTCCAGTGGTCGCGCGCGTGGCGGCGTTGCCTGCGCATGCTCGTCTTCGGCGGGCCGGCGATCGCCTGCGCCGTCGTGCTGGCGGTGATGGTGCGCCAGGGCGAGGGCGGCGGCCCCGAGCGCGAGCGGACGAAGCAGTACTACGTGGGCAACGCCAACACGTGGAAGGATGCGCCCACGCTGACCATCATGCGCATGGACCTCGACCTCGACCTCGAGCCGGCGGACGGCAACCTGCGGGTGAAGGGCACCTACGGCCTGCGCAACGAGACCGATGCACCGCTTCGGCAGTTCTCGGTGACGCCGAACACGACGTTCCGCGACGTCGCCTTCACGTTCGAGGGCAAGGAGTGGACGCGCGAGTCGGCCACCGAGGCACGCCGGAAGAACCCGCGCGGTACGAAGGTCGTGGACAACGCCGGCCTGTGGGTGTTCACGCCCGCGATCCCGATCGCGCCGGGCGCCGACGTCGAGCTCGGGTTCCGCCACGAGGTGCGCGTGCCCGACGGCCTCCGTCGCAACCCCGCGGGCGCCGGCCAGTTCATCCTCCCATCCGGCACCGTGCTGGCCGGGTTCGGCCCCACCTTCCTGCCCGAGATGGGCTACATCGACGGCGTCGGCCTCGACCCCGAGCGCACGCCGGAACCGAAGCGCGTCGGTCCCGACGACTGGACGAAGGTCACCAGGACCGCATTCGGCACGGGCGGCAAGACGATGATGGCCGCGACCATCCGGGTGCCCGAGGAGTACCGGGTGAACATGCCGGGCGTGTGCACCGCCGACACCGTGGCGGACGGCATCCGCACCATGCGCTGGGAGACGGACCATCCGATCATGGCCGCGAACATCGTGGCCGGCAGGTGGCAGGAGTCGCGCGGGAAGGCATCGGTGATCTGGCACCTGCCGCAGCACGGCTTCAACGTGCCGGTGATGCTGGAAGCGCTCGACGGCGCGCACGAGTGGTACTCCAAGTGGTTCTGGCCCTACCCGTGGAAGGAGCTGCGCCTGAACGAGTTCCCGGGGCTCGCCGGCTACGCGCAGGGCTTCCCGACCAACATCACCTTCAGCGAGTCGATCGGCTTCATGTCGAAGCCGACCGCCGAGCAGGACACGCCCTTCATGGTGACCGCGCACGAGGCGGCGCACCAGTGGTTCGGCAACATCCTGCGGCCCGGCATCGATCCGGGCGGCAACATCCTGAGCGAGGGCATGGCGCACTATGCGTCGGCCCGGCTCATCCGGCAGGTGCGCGGCGAGCGCATGCGCATGGCCTTCATGCGCGGCATCGAGTTCGGCTACGGCAACGAGCGCAGCGCCGACGACGAGCTGCCGATGACCGAGACCGACGGCTCGCGAAGCGGCGACACGACCGTCACCTACGACAAGGGCGGCTGGGTGTTCTGGATGCTCATGGAGCACATGGGCGAGGAGCGCATGGACGCGGCGATGCGCGAGTTCATCGGCAAGTTCAAGGACGGGCCGGACCATCCGCTGCTGCAGGACCTCGTCGAGGCGCTGCGCCCGCACGCCCCCGATGCCGCGGCCTACGACGCCTTCACGAAGCAGTGGTTCTACGACGTGGTGGTGCCGGAGTTCAAGGTCGAGTCCGCGCAGGCCTCGGCACCGACCTCGGCGGGCGGCACGTGGCGCACGGTGGTGAAGGTGCGCAACGCCGGCACGGGCACGGTGCCGCTCGAGGTGGCCGTGACCAACGGCGAGGAGCGCTGGCCGAGCGCCACGGGCGACGGCATCCGGCTGCTCGACGCGGTCGCCCGCACGCCCGAGGAGCGGGCCGCGGCGGCGGTGCAGCGCCCCGAGTACCGCGATGCCCGGGCGCGCCGCACGATCACGGCGGGCGAGACCGTCGAGTTCACGATCGAGAGCGACTTCAAGCCCACGAAGGCCGTCGTCGACCCCGATGTCCGGACGCTCATGCTCAACCGCAAGCTCGCCGAGGGCGACGTGACCGCGGTCACGCCGGCCACGTGATCGACTTCGGCTCGCAGAAGAGCCGCAGTGCGTCCTCGCCGCCCTCGCGGCCGACGCCCGAGCGCTTCATGCCCCCGAACGGCACGCGCAGGTCGCGCAGCATCCACGTGTTGAGCCAGACGATGCCGCACTCCACCGCCTCGGCCACGCGCATGGCGCGGGCGCGGTCGGTGGTCCAGATGCTGGCGGCGAGCCCGTAGGTGCTGGCGTTCGCCTGGGCGATGGCGTCGGCCTCCCCGTCGAAGGGCTGGATCGTGACCACCGGGCCGAAGATCTCCTCCTGGTTGGTGGCACACTCCATCGGCAGGTCCTCGATCACGGTCGGCCGCCAGAACGCCCCGCCGCGCACGCGCTCGGGCAGCGACCCGGGCTCCGGCGGCCCGCCGCCGCAGAGGATGCGGCCGCCCTCGGCACGGGCCCGGTCGACCGCCGCCGCCACCTTCCCGCGGTGCGCGGCCGACACGAGCGAGCCCTGCTCGGTGGATTCATCCCGCGGGTCACCCATGCGGAGCGCCGACGCGCGTGCGACGGCGGCATCGCGGAACCGCCCGTAGATCGACCGCTCGACCAGGATGCGGCTGCCGCACAGGCAGATCTGCCCCTGGTTGCGGAAGGCGGCGTTCACCGCACCGGCCACGGCCTGCTCGAAGTCGGCATCCGCGAACACGATGGTCGGGTTCTTCCCGCCGAGCTCGAGCGCCACCGTCTTGAACATGGGCCCGGCAACCGACATGATGCGCGCGCCCGTCTCCGTGCCGCCCGTGAACGAGATCACGGGGATGCCCGGATGCGCGACGATCGCCGCGCCGCACTCGGCGCCCCGGCCCTGCACGATGTTCAGGCCGCCCGGTGGGAACCCGGCCTCGCGGCTCAGTTCCCCGAGCGCCGCCGCGGTGAGCGGCGTCTCCTCGCTTGGCTTCGCGACCACCGTGCACCCGGCGGCAAGCGCCGGCGCCACCTTCCACGTCAGGAGGTAGAGCGGCAGGTTCCAGGGACTGATGCAGCCGGCCACGCCTACCGGCCGGCGCAGGATGCGCGAGACCGCATGCGGCGCCGACAAGTCCTCATCGGGCTTCCACGCACGGATGAGCTCCGCGAAGAAGCGGAAGTTCGCCGCCGCCCGCGGGATATCGACGGTGCGGGCAAGCGAGATCGGCTTGCCGGTATCGCTGCTTTCGAGGAACGCCAGGCGCTCGAGATCACGCTCGATGAGCGCCGCCAGGCGCTCGAGTGCCGCGGCACGGGCGGCCGGGCCGAGGTCGCGCCACGCGGGGAACGCCCGCGCCGCCGCGGCCTGCGCCCGGTCGATGTCCGCCGCGCCCGAGGCGGCCAGCCTCCCGAACGCACGGCCCGTCGCGGGCTCGACGATTTCCATCGTGGCCCCCGACGCCGCGGGGCATGCCGATCCGTCGATCCAGTTGTCGACCCGCTCGGGCAGACGCATCCATGCAAGGCTACCGACCGCGCGGCGGCGGAAACCCTCCGCGCGGATCACGCCGCACGGGCGCGTCGGGCGCGCTCGGCGGCCTTCTGCGCGCCCAGGACGAGCGCCGCCCCGACCACCGCCACCACGCCACCGCCCCACTGGAGGCCGCTCATCCGCTCGCCGAAGACGGCGAGGCTGATGCCGCTCACGACGAAGGGCTGCAGCTGCAGGACGCCCGCGGTCGTCGCCACGCCGAGCCGGTCGATCGACGTGTAGTAGAGGACGTGCCCGAGCGCGATGCCGAAGAACGCGCTCAGGGCAAGCGCCCAGAGCTCGCGCGACTCGAGCTTGAGGACATCGGCGCCGCCGTTGTGGCCGAAGGCAAGCATCAGCGCGACAAGCGCGCCGGCCGTGTAGAGCGCAATCACGCCGAAGGCGATGATCGGGTGGTAGGTCGACATGAATCGGCGCACCGCCAGGCCGTACGCCGCGTAGCCCGCACCGGCCGCAAGCGACAGCACGACCCCGAGCGTCGACGCGCCGCCCTGCAAGGCGCCGCCGTCGAGCAGCACGCCCGCCATGCCCGCCATCAGCAGGCCGATGCCGGCGAGGTAGCGCGGCGAGCGGATGGTCGGCCGTTCGTCGGGGAAGAGGAGGTACGCGCCGATCGCCACGGCCACCAGCTGCATGCGCAGCCCGAACGTGAGGAGCCCCGGCCCGATGTGGCTGTGCGCCGCGGTGAAGGCGATCTGCCCGGCGGTGTTCGCGACCGCCGGCACGATGGCCGCCACCCAGATCGACCGCGGCAGTCGCCCGCGCGCCAATGCCCAGACGACCGCCGGGAGCCAGAGCAGCGCGCTCGCCCCGTAGCGCCAGCCGTTGTTGGTCCAGTGGTCGAGGTACGGCGCCAGGTGCTTGATGAGGAGCGGCACCGTCGACCAGCAGCCGAGCGTGGTGAGCAGCACCACGATGCCCTCCCAGCGGGCCATGCGGCGCACGGCGCGGCTCGTCAGCTCGATGGGAAGCGCGGCCGCACGGACGACCGGGTGACGCGTGCGCGGATCAGCCGAGGGCAAGCCGCCCCCCGTCCACCGGGAGGTTGACGCCCGTCACGTAGCTCGCCGCGGGCGAGGCAAGGAACGCGGCCACCGAGGCGATCTCCTCGGGGGCGGCAAAGCGGCCCATCGGCACCAGCCGCATCGCGTCGGCCTCGACCTCCTGCAGCGAGCTGCCGGCGCGCTGCGCGCGGCCCTGGAAGAGCGCCTCGAGCCGCGCGGTGCGCGTGAAGCCGGGCAGGATGGAGTTCACCGTGATGCCGAACGGCGCCAGCTCGACCGACAGCGTGCGTGCCCAGTTCGCGACCGCGGCACGCACCGTGTTCGAGACGCCGAGCCCGCGGATCGGCGTCACCACGCTCGTCGACACGATGTTCACGATGCGGCCGTAGCCCGCGTCGCGCATCCCGGGCGCGAAGGCCTGTGCCAATGCCTGCGAGGAGAGGAGGTGCATCTCGAACGCCTTCACGAAGTCCTCGGCGCGTGCCTCAATCGCGCTGCCGGCCGGCGGCCCGCCCGTGTTGTTCACCAGGACATGCACCGGACCGGCCGACTTCACGTGCGCGGCGGCGACGAACGCCACCTCGCGCGCGCTCGAGAAGTCGACTTCCACGCTCCAGTGCTTCTGGGCGGCGGGCACAGGCAGCGCCTCCAGCGCACGCACCAGGCCCTGGTCGTTCCGTCCGCACACCGTGACGGTGGCACCGGCGGCGGCCATGGCGATGGCCGTGGCCTTGCCGATCCCCTGCGTGGCACCCGAGACGAACGCGTGGCGACCCTGGAGCGGAAGCATGGCGGGCTGCATGGCGGAGAGGGTAGCCGCGGCCGGGCGCGGTAGAACATGGACATGACCGGCGCGATGCTTGCCCTCGTGATCTCGGCCGTCGCTGCGGCCCTTCCGCCCACCGAACGCACGCCAGACCTCTGGTACTCCCGGCCCGCGAACAACTGGAACGAGGCGCTCCCGGTGGGCAACGGCCGGCTCGGCGCGATGGTCTTCGGCGGCACCGCGCGCGAGCGCCTGCAGCTGAATGAGGCCTCGGTGTGGGAAGGAAACGCCGACGACCGCAACGCCCCCGAGGCCGCCGCCAGCTTCCGCGCCGCGCGCGAGCTGGCGCTCGCGGGCAAGGTCGTCGAGGCGCAGCGCATCCTGCAGCGCGACTGCATGCTGCCGGGGAACATGCTGCCGCGCAGCCACCAGACGCTCGGCGACCTGTGGATCGAGCTCGTGGATGCGGGTGCGGGGACGGATGCCGGTGCGGGCGCCGGCGCGGGCGACGCGACGGCCGACGGTGCCGCAGACGCCCCACCTGACGGCTACCGCCGCTCCCTCGACCTGCGCACGGGCGTGGCGACCACCGCGATGATGCTTGGCGACGCACGCATCGAGCGCGAGGTGTTCGCCAGCGCCCCGGACGAGCTGCTCGTCGTCCGCGTCCAGGCGCCCGGCGGAACGCTTCCCGCCCTGCGGGTGCGCCTGCGGCGCGAGACGTTCGAATCCGACGTGCCGGTGCATGCGGCGATCCCCGGCACCTCGGCCGCGCGGCTTTCGTTCGCCGGCCGGACGGGCCAGGGCGGCGTGCGCTACGCATGCACCGCCTCGGTGATGGCCGACGGCGGCACCGTCGCAGTCGAGGGCGGCGACGCGGTGGTGCGCGGCGCGCAGTCGTTCGTCATCGCGGTCGCCGGACGCACGGGCTACTTCGGCGGCGACCCGGTCGCGCAGTGCGACGCGGACCTGCGCAGTGCGTCGCTCCCGTACGGGGACCTGCGGCGCCGCGCC
>JBJTJU010000180.1:0-12700 GCA_046096165.1 Phycisphaerales bacterium
GCCCGCACCAGCTCCTTGCGCGCGGGGTAGCTGTCGTTGGTCGCGAGCGCCCACGAGCCGTCGGGCTGGCGGTCGAGCCGGCGGGAGGCCTCGGCGTGAAGCGGCGGACGGCGATCAGGATGGCGGTGGCGGCGGCCACCATCAGCGGCCACGCCACCGCGTTCACCACGAGGAGCCGGATGCCCAGCCCCTCGACGTCCTTGCGGAGCCCGTGCTGCACCTGGCGCAGCTCCTTGCGGGCCTCCACCATGCGCTGCTGCAGCTCCTCGACGCGCTTCGCCTGCTCCGGCGTCAGCACGATCGCCTGCGCGCCGTCGGCGGTGCGCTCGCGCTGCAGCTCGCCGATCTGGAGCTCGGTGCGCTGGATCTCGTCCTGCAGCTCCTTCTCGCGGGCGATGAAGCGCGTCTCCGCGTCGCGGCGCATCTCCTCGACCACGGTGAAGGGCCGGCGGAACTTGCCGCGCGCGCGGATCTCGGCGAGCGCGGGGTTGCCCGCGGCGAGCTCCACGGCGTTGAGGAGGAGCGGCCCGTTGTCCGCGATCGCGCGCTTGCCCACCGACATGCCGGCGACGCGGTCGTCGATCACCCAGGTGTCGTCGGCCACGAGGTCGGCGTCCGCGAACAGCAGGATGTTCGCCTTGCCGGTCGCCGCCTTGCCGTCGGCGCCCGGGAAGGCCGAGGAGATCTCGCCGGTGACGCGCGCGGCGAGCGCCTTGCGCGTGCCGTCGGGCTTGAAGTCCTTGAGGAGCTGCTCCGGGTCGCCGAAGAAGCCGAGCTTCAGCGTCTGGATGAGCTGCGAGCGCTCGCTCGAGCTGACCAACGGGCGCACCTCGCACCTCGCGCCCTCGAGCCGCTTGATCTCGCCGGCGCTCATCATGTTCAGCGCCTGCAGGCCGCCGACGAGCGGGTCGTCCTTCGCCAGCGCGTCCGAGGTCATCGAGAGCCACGCCGGGTAGTCGAGCTCGCGCATGCCGCCGTTGGCGGCGCGGGCCTGGATGCGCGTGGCGTAGGTGAGGGCGCCGATCACCATGTCCGTCGGGAGGTCGGCGCCCCACGCGGCGGGCAGCGGCCCGAGGTCGTAGGTGGTGCCGCCGCGCTTGGCGCCCATGGCTGCGGCGTCGGGGCCGGAGTCGGTCTCGGCGTACGGGTCGGCGAGCACGATCAGCGGCTTGCCGGACACGGCCCACGCGTCGATCGCGCGCAGCATGCCGTCGGAGAGCTTGCGCGGCTGCACCAGCACCAGCGCGGCGATGTCGCCGGCCGGCAGCGCGTCGGCCGCGGGGTCCACCGTGACCACGTCGGCCTGCTCGCGCAGCTGCTCGATCACGGTGGGCGGGCCCTTCATCTGCATCGGGTTGCGCGGGTCCGGGCCGCCCTCGAGCGGGATCGTCGAGAGCAGGCCGACCTTCGGCTTCGTCGGGCGGCCCACGGAGGAGATCGCGCGCAGCAGCTCGTACTCGAGGAGCGGCTCGTTGTCGGGCGAGAGGTAGGGGATGACCTCCTTGCGGTCGGTCGGCCCGCGGATCACGAGCCCGAGCGTCAGGGTGCGGCCGCTGCCGTCCACGGCGAGCGCGGGCAAGCCCGCGGCGCGCGCCTCGTCCTCGGCCTCGCTGAAGGGCTCGGGGTCGATGAAGCGGACCTCGAGGTTGCCGTTGGAGCGGCCCTGCAGCTCCTCGAGGTACTCGCGCACGCGCTGGCCGTGCGCGCGGATGAGCGGCTGGTCCTTCGAGCCCTCCTGCGTCCAGTAGTAGTCCACGCGCACGGGCTCGTCGAGCGTGGCGAGCGTGGCGTCGACGCCCTTGCTGGTGCTGTAGAGGCGGTCCTGCGTGAGGTCCACGCGGACCCACGGGACCAGGACGTCGATCACGGTGTTGAGGGCGACGACGCCCACCAGCACGGCGGCGATCGTCAGGAGCGCGTTGCGTCGGGTCTCGGTGCGTGCGGCCATGGGTTCACTCCGCCTTCTTCCATTCGACGACGACCCCGTTCAGGAACAGGAACGCCGCCGCGAGCGACACGAAGTACAGGACGTCGCGGCCGTCCAGGACGCCGCGCATCATGCCCTCGAAGTGGGTCAGCGAGCTCATCGCGCTGATGGCCTCGACCGCCCACCGCGGCAGCCAGCCGCTGACGAAGTCGAGCACCACCGGGAAGCCCGTCACCAGCAGCAGGAAGCTCGCCACGCCGCAGAGGACGAACGCGATCACCTGGTTCTTGGTGAAGGCCGAGAGGAACGCGCCCAGCGCGAGGAAGCAGCCGGAGAGGAGCGCGCAGGCGAGGTAGCCCACCGCGATCGCGCCGTGGTCGGGGCTGCCGAGCCAGCCGACTGTCGCCCACAGCGGGACGGTGAGCGCGAGCGCCACGCACGCGAACGCCCACGCCGCCAGGAACTTGCCCAGCACGAGGTCCGCGACCGAGTAGGGCAGGGTGAGCAGCAGCTCGATCGTGCCGGTGCGGCGGTCCTCGGCCCACAGGCGCATGCTCAGGGCCGGGACCAGGAAGAGGTCGAGCCACGGCTGGCCCTGGAAGAACGGCCGCAGGTCCGCCTGGCCGCGCTCGTACAGCCCGCCGAGCTGGAAGGTGAAGATCGCGGACATGAACAGGTAGATGACGAGGAAGATGCCGGCGAGCGGGCTGGAGAAGTACGCCGCGAACTCGCGGCGGAAGACGCTGCCGATGCGGGAAGCTGCGGAGGTCGCGGTCATCGGGCGGCCCCCGCGCGGCGCGCGACGTCGCTGGTGGTGAGCATGCGGAACACGTGGTCGAGGCGGTTGCGGGTGACGCTGCCGGGGGCCTTCGAGTCGAGCTCGCCCGGCGTGCCGTCGAAGACGATGCGGCCCTCGTTGATGATGACGGCGCGCGTGCAGACGGCCTCCACCTCCTCGAGGATGTGCGTGGAGAGGACGATCGCGCGCTCGCCGCCGAGGCGGCGGATCAGCTCGCGGACCTCGTGCTTCTGGTTCGGGTCGAGGCCGTCGGTCGGCTCGTCGAGCACCAGGATCGGCGGGTCGTGCAGGATCGCCTGCGCGAGGCCGGTGCGGCGCTTGTAGCCCTTCGAGAGGGTCTCGACGAGCTGCTTGCGGTAGGGACCGAGGTGCAGGCGGTCGATGGCGGCGTCGACGCGGCCGCGGGCCTCGGCGTCGGCGTAGCCGCGCGAGCGGGCGGCGAAGAGCAGGAACTCCTCGACGCGCATGTCGCCGTAGGCGGGGGCGCCCTCCGGCAGGTAGCCGAAGGTGCGCTTGGCGGCGATCGGGTCGGCGGCGATGTCGATGCCGGACAGGCGCACGGAGCCCTCGGTGGGCTCGAGGAAGCCGGTCAGCATGCGCATCGTGGTGCTCTTGCCGGCGCCGTTGGGGCCGAGGAACCCGAGGACCTGCCCCGCCGGAACGGTCAGGTCCACGCCTCGGACTGCCTCGAACGCGCCGAAGGACTTGCGCAGTCCCTTCGCGACGATCAGGTCATTCATGGGGCCGCGCATTTTACGCGAAGACCCGGCCACCCGGCACGCACCCCGAACAACGGAAATTGAAGCCCGGCTACATTTTCGGGATGACGGATGCCGCCCAGAACGCCCTCGGACGCGCCCTCGCGGCGTTCGGGGCCCGGTTCGGCGGTCGGCCCGGGACGCTCGCCCGCGCGCCCGGCCGCGTCAACCTCTGCGGCGAGCACGTCGACTACCAGGACGGCCCGGTCCTCCCGATCGCGATCGACCGCGACTGCGCCGTCGCCGCGCGCGTCGCCGCCGACGGCCGCTGGCGCATCTGGAGCGAGGACCTCCGCTCCTTCGCCGAGCTCCCCGACCCCGCCGCGGCGGGCAGCGCCCCCCGCGCCACCGGCGCCGAGGCATGGAGCAACCTCGCGCTCGGCGTGCTCGCAGGCTTCGTCCGCGAGGGCGTCCGCGTGCCGCCGCTCGAGATCGCCGTCGCAAGCGACGTGCCGATGGGCGCGGGCCTCAGCTCGAGCGCCGCGTTCTCCGTCGCGATCGGCACAGCGCTCGCCGACCTCCTTGCCGCGCCGCTCTTCGGCCTCCCGCTCGCGCGGCTGTGCCAGGAGGCCGAGCAGCGATTCGCCGGCGTCCCGTGCGGCATGATGGACCAGGTGGTCGCGGCGCTCGGCAAGGCCGGCCACGCGCTCCTCATCGATTGCCGGTCGCTCGACGTCCGCTTCGTGCCGTTCCCGCCGCCGGAGCGCGCCATGCTCCTCGTGGTCGACAGCGGCGAGCACCGCTCGCTCGCCGACGGCCGATACGCCGAGCGCCGCCGCGAGACCGAGGACGCCGCGCGCGCCGCGGGCGTCGCCACCCTGCGCGACCTCGAGGAATCGGCGCTGCGCACGATGCGCCTGCCGTCCGTCCTCGAGCGCCGCGCCCGCCACGTGGTCCGCGAGATGCAGCGCGTCCAGCTGGCCGCGAACGCGCTCCGCCGCGAGGACCTCGAGCTCTTCGGGCTCTTCATGGCGCAGGGGCACCAGAGCCTCCGCGACGACTTCGCCGTCAGCACGCCCGCCCTCGACGCGATCGTCGACGAGGCCCGGGCCATCGGCACGGCCGGCGGCGCGTTCGGCGCGCGCATGACCGGCGCCGGGTTCGGCGGCTGCGCGATCGTCCTCGCCGACGCCTCCAAGCCCCGCGTCGCCGACCGCCTGGCCGCGGGGGTCGCGCGCCGCACCGGCCGCACCCCCGTCGTGACGCGCGTGACCGCCGCGGCCGGCGCCGCCGCGCTGCCGCCCACGCGCTGGCCGGGCGCGTAGCCTCCCGGCATGCGAATCACGCTCCTCGGCGCCGCGGGCGAGGTCACCGGCAGCGGCTACCTCGTCGAGACCGCGAAGGCCCGCGTCCTCGTCGACTTCGGCATGTTCCAGGGCCGCGGCTCCGGCAACGGCAAGAACCGCGAGATCGCGCCGGTCGAGCCCGCGCGCCTCGACGCCGTGGTGCTCACGCACGCGCACCTCGACCACGTCGGCCGCCTGCCGCTCCTGGACGGCCTCCGCTGCGCCGTGCACGCCACGCGCGCCACCTGCGAGCTCACGGAACTCATCCTCCGCGACTCCGCCGCGATCCAGGAAGGCGACGCCGAGCGCGAGAACCGCTGGAAGCAGCGCACCGGCCAGGAACCGGATGCCGTGCCGCTCTACGGCTCCAAGGAGGTCGAGCGCATCATGCAGCGGCTCGACGGCCACGACTACGACACCGCGTTCGAGGTGGCCGACGGCATCACCGTCCGCTTCCAGGACGCGGGCCACATCCTCGGCTCGGCGAGCGTCGAGATGCGCGTCACCGAGGGCGGCAGCTCCAAGACGGTCGTCTTCTCGGGCGACATCGGCCAGAGCTGCATGCCGATCCTGCGCGACCCCGTCCCGTGCCCGGCGGCGGACCTCGTGTTCCTGGAATCCACCTACGGCGACCGCGACCACCGGCCCGCCGAGCAGACCCTCGCGGAGCTCCGCGGCATCCTCGAGCAGAGCGCGTGGCAGAAGAGGAAGGTGCTCGTCCCGAGCTTCGCGGTCGGGCGCGCGCAGCTCCTGCTCCACGTGCTCGCCGACATGGCGCGCCAGGGCAACTCGCCGAAGGTGCCCGTCTACCTCGACAGCCCGATGGCGATCCGCGCCACCGAGATCTACATGAAGTACCCGTCGATCATGGACACCGAGGCGGAGTCGCTCGTGCGCAGCGGCCAGGCGCGCCGCGACTACGGCGACGTCACGCTCTGCGTCACGCCGCAGCAGAGCCGTGAGCTCAACGACAGCTGGGACCCGGCGGTGGTCATCGCCGGCGGCGGCATGTGCGAGGGCGGCCGCATCCTGCACCACCTCCGCCACAACCTGTGGCGCCGCGGCGTGCAGGTGCTGCTCACGAGCTTCATGGCGGAGGGGTCGCTCGGCCGCCGGCTCGTCGAGGGCGCCGAGACGGTCCGCATCTTCCGCGAGGACGTGGTGGTCCGCGCCGACGTCCGCACGGTGAACGGGCTGAGCGCGCACGCGGGGCAGGCCGCGCTCGCGCGGTGGCTCGCGCCGTCGGGCAAGGCGGCCGCCGGGCGCGTCGAGCTCGTGCACGGCGAGGACCGGCAGCGGGAGGCGCTGGCGGGGCTCCTGGGAAGCCGGTTCGGCTGCACGGTGGGCCGCCCGCAGCGGTTCGCGCAGGTCGAGCTCTGAGGCCCCGGGAGGCGCCCATTCGGCTGGATCCCCGGCGGGCGGACGTGCGTATCGCCTCCCCGGGGCGGGAGGTGCCCGTGTCCGCTATCCTCCGCAGCCCGCGGCCCCGGTAGGCCGCCCTCAGGAAGACCCCGATGAAGATGTCGCGCCTCGCCGTCCCCGCCCTCCTCGCCGCTCTCGCCGTCGCGGGTTGCTACGCGCCCCAGCCGACCACCGTGTTCCGCTCCGGCGACCTTCCCAAGGAGCACTGGTTCGAGCTGCCCGAGACCGAGGGCCGCGTGAAGACCCTGCCGGACGCGCTGCAGAACGCGCTCGTCCAGCAGCGCCAGGAGGTCGCCGCGGACCTCAAGCAGAACGGCGCCATCTCGAACACCACCTTGAAGCGCGTCGCGGACCTCGACGAGGCCTGCAACGGCGCCTACCTGGTGTCCCTCACCAGCGTCACCTCCAACCCGACGCCCGAGATGAACGGCCAGTTCGAGACGTACGACGACCGCCGCCGCAACGACGCCCTCGTCTACAACGCGAACTTCCGTGCGCTCGCCGACGAGTGGAGCCGCGTGTGGCTGATGGAGATGCCGGGCGGCACCCCGTACGACAACGTGAACTCGACCGGCCGCAACTGACCTCGCGGGCGCCGCACGCTCGGCGCCGCCCCGTCCGTCGGCAGGGTTCCGTGGACCTCAGGACGCCTTCGCGCCCGAGCCGACGCCCCAGCTCGGCATCCAGCTGAACAGCTTCTTGAGGGCCGGCGACACCTGTCCCGACCGGGACAGTGCGTCGAACTCGCCGGCGTCGAAGTAGACGCCGCCGCACGAGCCGCACTGGTCGACGACCACGCCGCCCATCGCGACCTCCTTCATCTGGCTGCCGCACTTGGGGCAGCGCATCCAGTGCGCGGCCTTCTCGGCGGCGGCCTTCGCGGCGGCGCGCTGGGCGTCAAGCGTGGCCCGCAGGGCGCGCAGCGCCTCCTGGTCCTTCTGGTGGAACTGGCGCTCTGCCTCGTTGTAGCCGTTGGTGTCGGGGGTGGACATCGTGGGCGGGAGGATACCGCGCGCCGGGCGCTCAGACGGTGCAGGCGCGCACCGCGGCGGCGAGCGCCTCGGCGGGATCGCCGCGCGGCATGAACTCCTGCGCCAGCCAGCCCTTGAAGCCGGTGCCCGCGATCGCGGCGCAGATGCCGCGGTAGTTGAGCTCCTGCGTGTCGTCGAGGTTGCCGCGCCCCGGGTTGCCGGCGGTGTGGTAGTGCGCGATCCAGGCGTGGTCGGCCTCGATGGTTCGTATCACGTCGCCCTCCATCACCTGCATGTGGTAGATGTCGTAGAGCAGCCGGAACCGGTCGCTCCCCACCTGCTTGCAGAGCTCGACGCCCCACGCGGTGCGGTCGCACATGTAGTCGCGGTGGTCGACCTTGGAGTTGAGGAGCTCCATGATCACGGTGACGCCGGCCCGCTCGGCGGCGGGCATGAGGCGGCGGAGCCCGGCGGCGCAGTTGCGCAGGCCCTCGGCGTCGGCCAGTCCGTCGCGGTTGCCGCTGAAGACGATCATCTGCGGGATGCGCGCCGCGGCCACCTTGGGGATCAGCTCCTCCGAGCGCTTCACGAGCGCGTCGTGCTGCTCGGTGCGGTTCCAGCCCTTGGTGATGCCGCCGGGGCCGTTGGCCACCGCGCAGGTGAGCCCGTGCTGCGCGGGCACGCGCCACTGGTCCTCGTTCAGGAGGTCGATGGCGCCGATCCCGATCCGCTTGGCGAGCGCGCAGAGCTCATCGAGCGTCATGCCGCCGAAGCACCAGGCGCAGACCGACTGCCTGAGTCGCGGGCGTGCGTCGTCTGCGCGCGCGGCCGCATGCGGCGAGGGTTGCGCGCCGCGGGCGGCGGCGGGCGCCGCGATCGCGGCGAGTGCGGGGGCGGCCAGTCCGGCGTGCATGAACGTCCGTCGATCCATGCGGGGAGGGTATCGGCGCAGCGCGGCCTATCCTGCGGCGCCCATGGCTGCGGCGCCCGTCCTCTTCGTCGACAGCCACACCGAGGGCGAGCCCACGCGGACGATCGTCTCCGGAGGCCCGGCCCTCGAAGGACGGACCGTGGCCGAGATGGCCGGGGACCTTGCGTTGCGCCACGACTGGTTCCGCACGGCGTGCATCCATGAGCCGCGCGGCAACGACGTCCTGGTCGGCGCGCTGCTCGTGCCGCCGCACGACCCGACGTGCCAGATGGGCGTGATCTTCTTCAACGACGCCCGGGTGCTGGGAATGTGCGGCCACGGCACCATCGGCGTGGTGCGGACGCTGCTGCACCTTGGCCGGCTCGCGGCGGCAGGGACGCACACGGTGCGCCTCGACACGCCGGTCGGCCCGGTGACGGCCACCGTCCTGGCGGGGCCGGACGGCGTGCCCGCCATCGAGGTGGCGAACGTGCGTTCGTACGTGATGCGGCGCGACGTGTCGCTCTCGCTTCCGGGCGGGCGACGCGTGACCGGCGACATCGCCTGGGGCGGGAACTCGTTCTTCATCTCGAAGGACCATGGCGAGCGGATCGACCTGCCGAACCTCGCCGCGCTCGACGCGCGATGCCGCGAGATCCGCGATGCGCTCTGCGCGGCCGGCCTCGGTGCGATCGACGGCCATCCCGTGGATCACGTCGAGCTCGTCGGCCCGCCGGCCGACCCCGCCAACCACGCGCGCAACTACGTGATGTGCCCGGGCGGCGCCTACGACCGTTCGCCGTGCGGCACGGGGACGAGTGCGTCGCTCGCGTGCCTGGCGGCGCGCGGGGCGCTGGCGCCCGGGGCCGCGTGGCGCCAGGAATCCGTGATCGGCAGCGTCTTCGAGGCCCGCTACGAGCCCGCGCCCGAGGGCGGCGTGATGCCGTTCGTGCGCGGCCGCGCGTGGATCACCGCCGAGGGCACGCTCTGCCTCGAGCCGACCGACCCCTTCCGGCACGGCATCCGCGCGGCGGCCGGTATCGCCATCCAGGCAACCCCATGACCAATGCACCCATGCAGCGCTCCGACTGGTCCGGCGTCTTTCCCGCGATCACCACGCCGTTCACCGCCGACGACGCGATCGACCTCGAGCGATTCGGCGCGCACGCTGCATGGATGGCGGGCCACGGGTGCGCCGCGATCGTGACGCCCGGATCGCTCGGCGAGGGCGGGCTCCTGTCGCTTGACGAGAAGCGCGCGCTGTGGCGACACGCCGTCGAGGCGCTCCCGGCGGACGTGCCGGTGGTGGCGGCGGTCGGCACCTGCGGGACGCGCGAGTCGGTCGAGATCGCGCGCGCTGCGGCCGAGTCCGGCTGCCGCGGGCTCATGGTGCTGCCGCCCTACGCCTACCGCGGCGACTGGCGCGAGATGCGCGCGCACTTCGCGAAGGTGTTCGAGGCGACGCCGCTTGGGTGCATGCTCTACAACAACCCCCCTGCCTACGGCGTGGACGTGCTGCCGGCGCAGGTCGAGGAACTGGTGCGCGCGCATCCGAACCTCCACGCGGTGAAGGAGTCGAGCGGCGACATCCGGCGCTTCACGGCGATCCGCGGCCTGGTCGGCGACCGCGCGGCGCTCTTCGTGGGGATCGACGACATGGTGCTTGAGGGCGTGGCCGCCGGCGCCGAGGGGTGGATCGCGGGCCTCGTGAACGGGTTCCCCGCCGAGAGCGTCCGGCTCTTCGAGCTGGCGCGCGACGGCCGGACCGACGAGGCCGACGAGCTCTACCGCTGGTTCCTGCCGCTCCTGCGCCTCGATGCGGTGCCGGAGTTCGTGCACCTCGTGAAGCTGGCGCAGGCACGCGCGGGGTGGGGCACCGAGCGGGTGCGCCAGCCCCGGCTGCCGCTCGACCGTGCCGCGCGCGACCGCGCGATGAGCATCATCGACGCGTGCATGAAGGTGCGGCCGGCGATCGCGCGGTGACGCCCGGCGGCGGCGCGCTGCGCCCCGCCGCGTAGAGTGCCGCGTCCAGTGCTGGTCGTCTCCGACATCCGAAAGTCCTTCGGTGCGCTGCATGCGCTTGACGGCGTGAGCCTGTCGGTCGGGCGTGGCGAGGTGCTGGGCCTGCTCGGTCCGAACGGCGCGGGCAAGAGCACGACCCTCGCGGTGTGCACGGGCCTGCTCGCGCCGGACGCGGGATCCGTCTCGATCGGAGGTGCCGGGTCGCCGCGCGACCCCGAGGTGCGCCGGCTCCTGGGGCTCGCCCCGCAGCAGGTGGCCCTGTACGGCGACCTCTCCGCGCGCGAGAACCTCGTGTTCCTGGCGCGCATCCACGGGGTGCGCGAGCCGGCGCGGCGTGCCGACGAACTGCTCGACTGGGTCGGCCTGCGTCCGCGCGCGCGTGACCGTGTCGAGACGTTCTCGGGCGGCATGCAGCGGCGCCTGAACCTCGCCGCGGCGATCGTCCACGATCCGCCGCTCCTGCTCCTCGATGAACCGACGGTGGGCGTCGACCCGCAGAGCCGCGGCGCGATCCTCGACCTCGTGCGTCGGCTGGCGTCCGAGGGGCGTGCCGTCCTCTACACCACGCACCACATGTCCGAGGCGGAGCGCCTCTGCTCGCGCGTGGCGATCCTCGACCATGGGCGCGTCCTCGAGTCCGGAACCGTGGATGCCCTGCGCGCCGCGCATGGCGGCGACCTCGAGGCGGCGTTCATCGCGCTCACGGGGCGGGAGATCCGGGATTGATCCGCCAGGCCGCCATTCTCGCGGGGAAGGACCTCCGGCTCCTCCTGCGCGATCGCGCCGCCGCGTTCTTCACCTTCGCGTTCCCGCTGGCGGTCGCGCTCTTCTTCGGCTACGTCTTCAGCGGCACCACCAGCGAGCCGCTGAAGGTGGTGGCGTTCGTGGAGCGGCCGTCCCCGCAGGCGTCCGCGCTCGTCGGCGCCCTCGACGAGGACGGCGGCTTCGCCCTGTCGATGGCCGCGTCGCGCGCGGACGGCGAGCTTGCCGTGCGGCGCGGGCGCGCCGCCGCGATGATCGTGGTGCCCATCGGCTACGCGGAGGGCCTCGACGGCATCTTCGCCGGCGGCGGCGCGCGGCTCGAGCTGGTCGTGGACCCGTCGCGTCGCGCCGAGGGCACGATGCTCGTCGGAAAGGTGCACGAGCTGGCCTTCCGCACCGTGTTCGCGTCGATGGGGGACCCGGAGCAGCTGGCCCGGATGCTCGATCGGGCGGAGAAGTCGCTGGAGGCCGCCGACATGCCCATCACCGACCGCCTGGCCATCCGCACCGCGCTCGCCCGGGCCCGCGCGTCGGCCGCCGCCGGGGGCAAGGCGGACGCGGATCCAGCGGCCGGCAGGGGCTCGATCGCCTCCTGGCGCCCGGTGCGGGTGGACGTCGCCGAACTGGAGATGGCGCCCGGCGTTCCCGCCAACAGCTTTGCCATCAGCTTCATGCAGGGCCTGGCGTGGGCGCTCTTCGGTGCCGTGCTTTCCTTCAGTTCCGGGATCGCCGAGGAACGCCAGCGCGGCACGCTGGTGCGGCTGATGGTGTCGCCGATGCGGCCGACCGCGATCCTCGCCGGCAAGGCGCTCGCCTGCTTCGTCGCATGCATGGCGTCGCAGTGGCTGCTGGTGATCGTGGGGCGCGCCTTCTTCGGCGTGCAGGTCTCGAGCTGGGCGTGGCTCGCCGCCGCGTCGGCGGCGACCGCCTTCGGATTCAGCGGCCTGATGATGCTGCTCGCCGGCGGGTTCCGGACGCAGGGCGGCGCGCAGGGGGCGGGGCGCGCGGTGCTCCTGGTGCTGGCGATGGTGGGCGGCGGCACGGTGCCGCTGGTCTTCATGCCCGGCGTGCTGCGCACCGTGAGCGACGTCAGCCCGTTCAAGTGGGCGGTGCTGGTGGCCGAGGGGTGCACGTGGCGCGGCTGGGGCGCGGCCGAGATGTGGCTTCCGATCGCGGCCCTCGTGGCGATCGGGAGCGTCGGGCTTGTCGCGGGCGCGGCCCTCGTGCGCCGCTCGGCGTGACGGCGGGCATGTTCAGCGCATCAGCATCCACGCCACCGCGGTCAGCAGCGCGATCGCCACCAGGTTGAGCACCAGGCCCACCCGCATCATGACCGGCTGCGGCACGCGGCCCGTGGCGAACACGAGCGCATTGGGCGGCGTGCCGACCGGGAGCATGAAGGCGTAGCTCGCCCCGAACGTCGCGGCCAGCACCGCGGTGCGCACGGGAAGGCCGATGGTCGGCGCCAGCGCACCGACGATCGGCACCGCGGTCGCGGTGAGCGCGGTGTTGCTTGCCACTTCGCTTGCGAACACCATCGCGCCGACGAGCGCGGCCAGCGCCACCACCGGGTGCGCGCCGCCGAGGCCCGAAAGCGACCGCCCGATGGCCTCGGAGAGACCGGTGTCCTGCATCGCGTCGGCGATGGCCAGCCCGCCGCCGAAGAGGATGAAGACGCCCCACGGCAGCTCGCGCACCGCGCGCCACGGCACCACGCGTGCATGGGTGCCGTCGCGCGCCGGGATCAGCATCAGGAGCGCCGCGGCGGTGATCGCCACGGCGCCATCGGTGAGCTCCGCGGGACGCCATCCCTCGGGCCAGGCGCGCCCCGTGGTCCACGTGA
>JBJTJU010000181.1:0-2250 GCA_046096165.1 Phycisphaerales bacterium
CCGCCCGCCGACGGCCGCGCGTTCCCCATCACCCACGCCGGGCGCCCCACCGGCACGCCCCGCTCCTCGAAGCTGCGCACGCCGACGCTCCCGCGCACCGTCGCGCGCGGCGCCTTCGTCGCATACAGCGCGTCGCCGTGCCGGGCCGTCGCCGAGAAGGTGGTCACCGTCGTCCAGTCCGCGCCCGTCGAGCGCACCACGATGGTGCCGGTCGGGTCGCGCAGCAGGAAGTCGACCGTCGCGCCGCCCGAATCCACCACGTCACGGCCGTGCCGGGTGCGCGTCTGGGTCTTGCCCTTCGAGTCCTTGTAGGTCTCGGTGCGCTTCCAGTGCTCGTACACCGCCCACGCATGGTGCACGCAGGGGATGCCGCTCAGCGCGCCCGTGGGGGCCTGGTCGTGCACGATGGTGCCCGAGGTCTCCACCATGCCGACGAACACCCCGTTGACCGTGGTGGTGGGCACGTCCCTCATGAGCCGTGCGAACCGCGTGCGGTTCCACCACAGCCACAGGAAGAGCGGCGCCACCAGCGCAACCAGCAGCAGTCCGGGCGGCGGGAGTTCCCCGGAGGTGCCCGCGTTCACGCACGGTCCCCGCTGCCGCCGCCGGTCGCGCGCGTCCGCTCCACCACCAGCAGCGTCACGTCGTCCGCCAGGCGGACGCTTCCGAACTGCATGTCGATCCGCCGGCCCACCTGCTCGACGAGGGCGGCCGCATCCGGCGCCCCGCGCACCGCGGCGAACTCGTCCAGGTAGCGCTTGGTGGGAAGCCGTGCCTGGCGGTCGCCGGACGGGTCGCCGGGGAACGCCTGCTCGAGCCCGTCGGAGTGCATGAGGAGCCGGTCGCCGGGCGCGAGCTCGACGGTGACTTCCTCGTACTGCTCGCCCTCGAAGACCCCGAGCAGGCCGCCCTCGGCGGGCACCAGGTCCATCGCGCCCCCGGCGCGCAGCACGACCGGCGCGGGGTGGCCCGCGCAGGCCAGCCGCATCGAGCCGGTCTCGGTGTCGATCACCGCGTAGACGGCCGTCGCGAAGCGGGTGGTGTGCTCCTGGTGCGCGAGCATCTCGGCGTTGATGCGCGCGAGCGCCTCGCCTGGCGGCACGATGCGGTACGTGCCGTGGCCCACGTCCTTCGCCGGAAGCCCGCGGCAGATCACCATGGTCAGGAGCGCCGCGGGCACGCCGTGCCCGACGGCGTCGGCGATGAAGACGCCCAGGTGCCGCTCGTCGAGGCGCACCACGTCGTACACGTCCCCCGACACCCAGCTGGCCGGGCGCCAGAAGACGCCGATCCGGATGTCGCCGAGCTGGGGGAACTCGCGCGGCAGGAACTCCCGCTGCACCTGCGCCGCCAGCTGCAGCTCCTCCTGCATGCGCGCCACCTCGCCGCGCAGGCCGCTGCCGAAGCGCGCCGCCACCGCCAGCTCGCGCACCGCGCGGTCGATGTCGCGCTGGCGACCGACCAGCCCGCGCAGCACCGCGGCCACCGTGGCGTCGTCGGCGTCGATCGGTTCCGTGGCACCCAGGCGCGGATCCGGCCGTGCGGCCGACCGCGCTCCCGCCAAGAGGAGCACCGCCGTCCGCGCCTCCTCGGCAGCATCGAGCGTGGCGGACATCCCCTCCGGCACGTCGCCCTCGCCGAGGAGCAGCACCAGCCCTGCGGCACCCTCGACCACGGCGCCCGCGTCCGCCAGTGCCACGGCGCGCACGCGCATCCCCGCGCCAAGCAGCCCGGGAAGCGCCGCCGCCAGGGCCTGCGCGCGCGCCATGCATCCCGCCGTGCCCGCCACCACGATGGCCGCCTCGCCGCGCATCGCCCCCGCCGCATCCGCGCGTGCCCCGCGGGCAAGCGTCATCGCGCCGCCGCCTTCAGGGCCTCGAGGTCAAGCGCCATCTTCTGCTGCACCGCGATGCCGAGCTCCTTCGCGCGCCCGGCGCGCAGCTCGATCGCGAACTGCGCCGGCAGCACGCTCGAGTAGCGCGGCAGTCGCGCCTCGTAGATCGACTGCGGCTCCTCGGCCCCGCGCGGCAGCTCCTTGCGCATGGTGTGCACCGCCGTCACGTACCCCAGGTGGTCGAGGTAGACGATGTCCATGTCCGTCACGCAGTCCTTCATCCAGAAGCCGCGCACCTGCACGTCGGGGAAGATGAAGATCATGCCGCCGTCGTCGGCGATCCGCTCCACCCCGCCGAGGCCGCGCTGGCGCGTCGGGTCGCGGGCGCGGGCGGTGAGCGCGAACGG
This sequence comes from Phycisphaerales bacterium, assembly GCA_046096165.1. GTDB lineage: Bacteria > Planctomycetota > Phycisphaerae > Phycisphaerales > SM1A02 > UBA966. Next base: position 2,242 of record JBJTJU010000181.1, read on the forward strand.
CTTTCCCGC
>JBJTJU010000182.1:0-2591 GCA_046096165.1 Phycisphaerales bacterium
CGCGAAGGCGTTGCACCATCCGTCCTCGGCGATCGTCCGCATGCCCGCCTGCCAGCCGGCCAGCACCAGGTCTCGCCCGCCGTCCTCCCGGGGCCGCTCGAGCAGGAATCCGTCGTCGGTGGCGCCGCGGCCGAGCACCCACGGGCCGTCGACGGTGCGAAGCAGCTGTCCCCGGCGGCGCGGCTCGAGCGAACGCGCCTCGATGCGGGCGGTGAATCCCCCGGGCGGCGGCGGATCGCCCACGCGGACCGCCCAGCCGGCGTCGCTCGATGCCTCGATCGCCACGCTTCGGCCGTCGGGCGCGACGTTCGGCACGCCGTCCGCCGCCTGCGCGACCCGGGCGATCGGATCGAGCCGCACCGTCACCCCGCGGGGCCCAGGCACGTCGTCTGGAGGCGCCCCTTCCCGCGCCTCCAGCACGGGCGGGGACGGGTCGAGCGTGAATCGTTCGTTGGAGGCGACGCGCTCCCGGCAGGCGCCGAGGGCGGCCACGCATGCCGCGGCGGCCGCAGCGGCGCTGCACCGTCCCGCCCGGGGGCGCACGTCAGTTGCCCGGCGCCGCGCCGGCGGGCGCCGGCTCGGCGGCCTTCGGGGCCGCGGCCGGGTCCGTGGGAATGTCGATGGGCTTCAGCGGCTCGTTCTTCTTCGCCGCCGGCACCTTGTCGTCGCCCTGCAGGCCGCGCTTCTTCTCCAGCTCCTCGGCCGCCTCGGCGAGGGGCTTCGACAGGATGCGCAGGCGCTCGCGCTCGTCGGCGTTGTAGTTCGTGTCGTTGTCGTCGGGGTTGTCCACCACCGTCGGCGTGACGAAGACGAGGAGCTCGGTCGTCTCCTTCACCTCCTCGGTGTTGGCGAACACCCAGTCGAGCACCGGCACGTCCCCGAGCCCCGGGAACTTGTTCTTGATCTTGTTCTCGGTTTCCTTCCGGATGCCGGAGAGCACGATCGTCTGGCCGTTCTTCACCGTGACCGTGGTGTTGGTCTGGCGGCGGTCGATGACCGGGTTGCCGCCCACGCCCTGCGGGCTGGTCCGGTTCTGGTTGGACAGCAGCACCTCGATCTGCATGTTGACGTTGGCGTCCTTGGTGATGCGCGGACGCACGTTCAGGCCGATCCCCACCGGGATCTGCTCGAACGTCGCGTTGACGCCGCCGCCGGTGTTCAGGTTGCTCAGGCTGGAGGCCTGGAAGGGGATGTCCTGCCCCTGGAAGAACTTCGCCTCCTTGTTGTCGCTCGTGAAGATGCGCGGCTGCTGCAGGATGCGCACGTTGGTCTCGGCGGCGAGCGCCTGCAGGACCACGTTCACGTTGAGCGCGAAGTTCAGCACCGAGGTGGTCAGGTCCGGCGGGAAGATGCCGGTCTTGGTGCCGGAGAAGATCGGGCCGTTGCTGCCGCCGGCGACCGCGACCGCATTGTTCGGGTTGGTCGGCGCCACGCCGGGGCCCCACTTGACGCCGAGGGCCAGCTCGTCGCCGAGCTGCACCTCGGCCAGGACGACGCTGATCATCACCTGGCGGCCGGGCTTGTCGAGGTCCTCGATGATCTGCGACAGGCTCTGCTGGATCTCCGCCGGCGCGAGCACCAGCAGGGAGTTCTGGCCGGCGTTCGGCACCACGCGGCTCTTGCCGACGAGCGCGCTGACCTCGGCCGCGTCCTCGCCCGCGGCGCGCCCGGACTGCCACGGGAACTGGATCTGGCCCGCGCCCGCGCCTCCGGCGGGGTTGTTGTTGCCGCTCGTGAAGGCGTCGGTGTTGCTCGTGCCGTTGGTGCTGGCGACGTTGAAGTCGATGCCCGACAGGCCCTCCTCCGGCGCGCGGATCGTGGCCGTCGCGCCCGACTGGGCGAGCAGGGCGTTCAGGATCTCGGCCATCTCCACCGCGCTCGCATGCTTGAGCGGGATGTTCAGCGGCATGCCCGCCTCGAGCGGCTGGTCGATCTCCTCGATGAGGGCGTCGAGCCACTTGAAGTTGTCGGGCGTCTTGCTGACGATGATGAGCCGGTTCGAGTCCGGGTAGGCCTCGATCCGGAAGATGTTGGCGATCGCCACGTCCGCGCCGGATTCGCCGCCGCCGCCGCCGAGGCCCGCCACGCGCGCCGCGCCGGCCGCCCCGCGCGCCGCGCCCGCTGCGCCGCCGGTGCGCCGCGCCCCGCCGCCGCCCTCGAGGAGCGACTGCAGCACGGTCTGGACCTTGATCGGGTCGGTGTACTTCAGGTCATAGAGTCGGAAGATGCCGTCGGCCGAGCCCGACGACGGGGAGTCGAGCACCGAGATCAGCGACTCGATCTCCTTCATGATCGCGGGCTCGGCCCGGATCGTCATGCTGTTCGTGGCGGCAAGCACCGTGACGATGAGCTGCTCGCTCGTGCCGCCGAGGACGTCGCTGCCGGCCGCCCCGGGCGCCCGCTGCGCGCGCTGCTGCTGGTTCTGGCCGGCCGCCGGCGCGCGCAGCGCCCCACCGCCCCCGCCCGACCCCGAGGTGCGCGCCGAGAAGAGCTCGGTGACGATGCCGGCGATCGTCTGCGCATCCTGGTAGTTGAGCTGGATCGTCTTCGTGCGGACGTCCACGTAGGCGGGGACGTCGAGCAGGTCGATC
>JBJTJU010000183.1:0-4553 GCA_046096165.1 Phycisphaerales bacterium
TCCAGGCGCGACGCGTCGATGATGGTCCAGTCGCTCGACCAGTTCGGCAGCTCGTTCGGCTCGGCGTTGATGAAGAGCGTCTTGGCGAACAGGCTGTGCCAGGCCTCCTCGGTGAAGACCGAGACCTTCAGGCGGTACGCAGGGTCGGCGCCCGCGTAGCCGTCGAAGCGGAAGACGTCCTTCTTCGCGCGCATGTACTCCATCACCTTGGCGTGGATGGCGTCGAAGTGCGCGGGCGAGATCAAGAAGTCGATCTTCTACGCGATGAACTACGACCTCCCCGAGGTCGGCGTGTTCCCGATGCACTGCTCGGCGAACGTGGCGAAGGACGACCCGTCGAACGTGGCGGTCTTCTTCGGCCTCTCCGGCACGGGCAAGACCACCCTGAGCGCCGACCCGAAGCGCCGCCTGATCGGCGACGACGAGCACGGCTGGTCGGACCGCGGCGTCTTCAACTTCGAGGGCGGCTGCTACGCCAAGTGCATCAACCTGAGCCAGGAGGGCGAGCCGCAGATCTGGAACGCCATCCGCTTCGGCAGCGTCATCGAGAACGTGGTGGTCGACCCGGTCGCGCGCGTCCCCAACTACGACAGCGCCGCGCGCACCGAGAACACGCGCGTCACCTACCCGCTCGAGTTCGTGCCCGACGCGGTGCTGCCCTCGGTGGGCGCGCACCCGAAGAACGTGATCTTCCTGTCGGCCGACGCCTTCGGCGTGCTGCCGCCGGTCGCGAAGCTCACCCCCGAGCAGGCGCAGTACTACTTCGTCAACGGCTACACCTCGAAGCTCGCCGGAACCGAGGCGGGCGTCAAGGAGCCGACCCCGAACTTCAGCGCCTGCTTCGGCGGCCCCTTCATGCCGCGCGAGCCGATGGCCTACGCCGCGATGCTCGCGGAGAAGCTCAGGAAGCACGGCAGCTCGGTGTGGCTCATCAACACCGGCTGGACCGGCGGCCCCTACGGCGTCGGCCACCGCTTCAAGCTGAGCTACACGCGCGCCATCCTGAGCGCCGTCCTCGACGGCTCGCTCGCGAACGCCAAGCTCGTCGAGCACCCGGTCTTCGGCCTCATGATGCCGACTGCCGTGCCCGGCGTGCCCGCCGACGTGCTCGACCCGCGCAACACGTGGGCCGACAAGGCCGCCTACGACGCGAAGGCCAAGGACCTCGCCGCGCGCTTCCGCGCCAACGACGCCAAGTACGCGCTGAGCGACGCGGTCCGCAAGGCAGGCCCGCGCGCCTGACGGCGCGGTGTCGCGCATGGCGCAGGTCAAGGCCCCCGTTCCGGCCGCCGACGTCCGCTTCGACGACATCGTCGAGGCGAGGCGGCGGATCGAGGGCGGCGTCTTCGTCACGCCGTGCGTGGAGAGCCCGGGGCTCTCGGCCCTGGTGGGCGCCGAGGTGTGGTGCAAGCTCGAGTACCAGCAGCGCACCGGGAGCTTCAAGGAGCGCGGGGCGTGCAACGCGCTCATGCAGCTGCCGGCCGCGGCGCGCACGCGCGGCGTGATCGCGGCCAGCGCCGGGAACCACGCGCTGGCGCTCGCCTTCCACGGCAAGCGGCTGGGCATCCCGGTGACCGTCGTCATGCCCGTCCATGCGCCGATGGTGAAGCAGCGCCGCTGCATCGAGCTCGGCGCGCGCGTCCTGAACGCGGGCGCCACCATCGCCGATGCGCGCCAGCGCGCCGACGAGCTGGTGGCCGCCGAGGGGCTCACCTACGTCAACGGATTCAACGACGCCGCGATCGTCGCGGGGCAGGGCACGGTGGGGCTCGAGATCCTGGAGCAGTGCCCGGGCGCCGAGGCGATCGTCGTGCCGATCGGCGGCGCGGGCCTGATCGCGGGCATCGCGCTCGCCGCCAAGCACCTGCGCCCGGACGTGCGGATCGCGGGCGTCGAGCCCGCGCGCTGCGCGAGCTACTCCGCGGCGCTTGCCGCCGGCCACCCGGTGCGCGTCCATGCCGAGCCGACGCTTGCCGATGGCCTGGCGGTGCCCGAGGTCGGCGCGCGCAGCTTCGAGATCGCGCGCACCCGCGTCGACGAGGTGGTGTCGGTCGACGAGGACGCGATCGCGCTCGCCATCCTGCGCCTGGCCGAGATGGAGAAGGGCGTCGTCGAGGGTGCGGGCGCCGCACCGCTTGCGGCGATGCTCGACGGCCGCCTGCCCTCGCTGCGCGGCCGGCGCGTGGTGCTCGTCCTCTGCGGCGGCAACATCGATCCCCTGGTCTTCAGCCGCGTGGTCGAGCACGGCCTGGCCGTCGACGGCCGGCTGGTGAAGTTCACCGCGATCATCAGCGACCGGCCGGGGGGCCTCGCCGACCTGGCCGCGACCCTGGCGAAGGCCGGCGCAAGCGTGCAGCAGATCGACCACGAGCGCACCTTCGGCGAGGCGGACGTCTCGACCGTGATGGTGCAGTGCGTGGTGGAAGTGCGCGACCGCGCCCACGCCGAGGAGCTCTTCGCGGCGCTCGGGTCGCGCGGGGTGCGGGTGCTCGACCGCAACGAGCCGCGGCGCGGCTGAGGCGGGGCGCCGGGCAGCCGCCTGGCGTTATCCGGCCCCGCGGGCCGCGCGAATCTTCCGGAAAATCCGCCTGCGCGCTTCAGGCCGTCCCCGGCCGTCCCGATGGAGTGCGTCATGGCACACGACTCCTTCGGCTTCGGCAAGGACGCACTCACCACCGGCGAGGTGGCCCGCATCTGCAACGTCGCGGCGCGCACCGTCAGCAAGTGGATCGATGCGGGACGCCTCGAGGGCTACCGCATCCCCGGCTCGCGCGACCGGCGCGTGCACGTGCGTGCGCTCGAGGCCTTCGTCGCCGCGCACGGCATCCCCGTGAGTGCCGCCGGCGCCGATGCCGTCCGTGGCCACACCGACAACCATGCCTCTTCCACCCACGGATGCCGCACGCGCGTGCTGGTCGTCGACGCCGACCGCGCCGCCTCGGACACCGTCCGCGAGGTGCTGGAGGGGCTTGGAACGCACGACGTGCGGACGGCGGCCGAAGCGCTGTCGGCCGCCTTCGAGTGCGGCACCTGGAACCCGGACGTGGTGGTGTTCGACCGCTCGGCGGGCGATGCCACCGCGTTCGGGGCCTGGGTGCGCCGCCAGCACGGCCTGACGCGCTGCTGGCTGGTGGCAAGCGGCGCCACCGGCACGCCGTGGGCCACCATGCCGAACGGCTTCGACGCCACGCTTGCCAAGCCGTACGCGGTGCGGTCGCTCGTCGACGCCATCGAGCGCGGCACGCGCACCGGCAGCCGTGCGCTGACCGCCGCCTGAGCCAGTCCATAGACTCCGCGGTCCATGCGGATCGCGCTCGCCAGGTTCGACGCGCTGGTCGGTGACCCCGACGGGAATGCGCTGCGCCTCGCGGACGCCGCCGAACGCGCCGTTCAGGCGGGTGCCGGCTGCGTCGCGTTTCCCGAACTTGCGATCTGCGGCTACCCGCCGCGCGACCTCCTGCAGCGGCGCGGGTTCGTCGACCGCTGCACGCGTGCGCTGGCCGAGCTGGCCTCGGCGCTTGCCTCGCGCGGCTGCGGCAATGCCGCGGTCCTCGTCGGTACGCCCGCGCCCGGGCCGGCTGGCCGGCCGGTGAACGGCGTGGCCGTCCTGCGCGCCGGGCGCGTCGAGTGCGTGCACGCCAAGCGCCTGCTTCCGCAGTACGACGTCTTCGACGAGCCGCGGCACTTCGATGCCGGCAGTGCGCCGACGTTGATCGACGTGGGCGGCGTTCGACTGGGCATCCTGGCCTGCGAAGACCTCTGGCGCGGCGCCGATGCGTCGGGCGCCGGTTCGTACGCCGCCGACCCGGCCGCCGACGCGGTGGCCGCGGGGGCAACGGTGGTGGTGGCGGTGTCGGCGAGCCCGTTTGCCGTCGGCAAGTCGGTGCTCCACCGCGAGATCGTGGCGGGCACGGCGCGGCGCCTGGGCGTCCCGGTGTGCTCGGTGAACGCGCTTGGGGCAAACGACGACCTGATCTTCGACGGCGAGGCGATCGCCGCGTGGCCCTCGGGCGCGCGACTGTCTGCCGCGCGGTGGCGGGACGAACCGCTGCTCATCGACCCGGCCGCGCCGCCCACGGCGTCGGCGCCCGCGTCGGTCGACGACCCGAACGAGGAACGCTGGCACGCGCTTCGCACCGGCATCGAGGCCTACCTGCGCAAGACCGGGCACCAGTCGGTGGCGCTCGGCCTTTCCGGCGGGATCGACAGCGCGCTGGTGGCGGCGCTCGCCGCGGCGGCGCTCGGCGGCGACCGCGTCACGGGCCTGGCGATGCCGAGCGTCCACTCGAGCGACGGCTCGCGCGCCGATGCGTTCGACCTGGCGAAGCGCCTCGGGATCCGCTGCCTGGAGGTGCCGATCGCCGCACCGCATGCGGCGCTTGCCGCGCACCTCTCGCACCACTTCGCGCCGATCGATGCGCCGATCGCGGGCCTGGCCGACGAGAACCTGCAGTCGCGCCTGCGCGGCCTGCAGCTCATGGCGCTGTCGAACGCCACGGGCGCCCTCATCCTCACCACCGGCAACCGAAGCGAGTACGCCACCGGCTACGCCA
>JBJTJU010000184.1:0-5433 GCA_046096165.1 Phycisphaerales bacterium
ACGTCGAGATCGTGCTTGCCGACCCGGCGGGCTCGATCCTGGCGCCGCTCGTCAACGAGGGCCGGCACGTCGACCCCGGCAGCTGGCTCGTGGAGGGGATCGGCGAGGACTTCGTCCCCTCGATCTGCGACCTGAAGCTCGTGTCGAAGGCCTACACCGTCTCCGACGGCGACGCCTTCCACACCGCGCGCGAGTTGCTGCGCAAGGAAGGCGTGCTGGCCGGCTCGAGCGTGGGCACCCTGCTCTGCGCGGCGCTGCGCTACTGCCGCGAGCAGAAGTCCCCCAAGCGCGTCGTGACCTTCATCTGCGACTCGGGCGCCAAGTACCTGAGCAAGATGTTCAACGACTTCTGGATGGTCGACAACGGCTTCATCGACCGCCCGAAGACCGGTGACCTGCGCGACCTGATCGCCCGGCGCCACCTCGACCGCGAGGACTACACGCTCACCACCGAGCTCCCACTGCAGCAGGCCATCAAGCGCATGCGGCTCTACAACGTGAGCCAGATGGTGGTGCTCGGCGCGGGCGGTGCGGTCGAGGGCATCATCGACGAGAGCGACGTGCTGCTGGCGATGGTCGACGACCCGAAGGGGTCGGCGACGCGGCCGGTCTCGGACTTCATGACGCGCCGGATCGAGACGCTCCGGCCCTCGGCGAAGGTCACCGACCTGCTCCCCATCTTCCGCGCCGACCGCGTCGCGATCGTGGCCGACGAGAAGGCCTTCTACGGCATCATCACCAAGATCGACCTCATCAACTACCTGCGCAAGCAGCTGCTCTGAGCGCCCCCGGGCGAAGGCATCCCATGGCACACGGCACGCTCCACCTCGACTCCCGCGTCATCCACGGCGGCCAGCACCCCGAGCCCGGCACCGGCGCGGTGATGCCCCCGATCTTCACGAGCAGCACCTTCATCCAGGAGAGCCCGGGCGTCCACAAGGGCTTCGAGTACAGCCGAAGCCACAACGCCACGCGCTTCGCGGCCGAGCGGCTCATCGCCAACATCGAGGGCTCGACCCTCTCCGACGCCGACGACCGCACCAACGGCGGCTTCTGCTTCGCAAGCGGCCTGGCCGCGATCGGCACCGCGCTCGAGCTCCTCGACGCCGGCGACTCGATGCTGTGCATGGACGACGTCTACGGCGGCACCAACCGCCTGCTCAGCCGCGTGCGCCGCCGCAGCCAGGGCCTCAAGGTGTCGTTCGTCGACATGACCGACCTCGGGAAGCTCGAGGAGGCGGTCCGCCGCGAGAAGCCGCGCATGATCTGGGTGGAGACGCCGACCAACCCGACGCTCAAGCTCGTCGACCTCGCGGCCGTCGCCAAGGCGGGCAAGGCCTGCGGCGCGATCACCGTCTGCGACAACACCTTCGCGACGCCGATGCTGCAGCGGCCGATCGAGCACGGCATCGACCTGGTGATGCACTCGACCACCAAGTACCTCGGCGGCCACAGCGACACGGTCGGCGGCGCGCTGGTCACCTCGAACCGCGAGCTCGCCGAGAAGCTGCGCTTCATGCAGAACGCGATCGGCAGCGTGATGGGGCCGTTCGACGCGTACCTCACGCTGCGCGGCACCAAGACGCTTGCCGTGCGCATGCGCCGCCACTGCGAGAGCGCGATGCGCATCGCCACGTGGCTCGAGCGCCACCCGAAGGTCGCACGCGTGGCCTACCCGGGCCTCGCCAGCCACCCGCAGCATGCGCTCGCGGCGCGGCAGATGCGCCTGGAGGGCGCGCCCGCCTTCGGCGGCATGATCACCATGTTCCTGAAGGGCGGCATCGACGAGAGCCGCCGCTTCCTGGAGCACGTGCGCATCTTCGCCCTGGCCGAGAGCCTCGGCGGCGTGGAGAGCCTGATCGAGCACCCGGCCATCATGACCCACGCCAGCGTCCCCGCCGACCAGCGCGCGACGCTCGGGATCAGCGATTCGCTGGTCCGCCTCTCGGTGGGCATCGAGCACCCGGACGACCTGCAGGCCGACCTCGAGCAGGCGCTGGCGAAGGCCTGAGCGGGCGGACACCGCCCGGAACGGGCCTGCAATCGGCCGGGACGACAGGCGTTCTGCCTCCATGCCGAGCCCCATGCTGTACGTCCTCGCGGCCTGTGCCGCCCTCCGCGCGGGAGGTTCGGTGCCGATGTCCGCACCGGGGGACGGGCTGCTCGCCGGGCCGAAGGTGCCCGCCGCCGCGCCTGAGCGCCTGACCATGGTCGAACGCACGTTCGACGGCGCCCTCGTACCGCTCGAGGACGAGCCCGAGATCGTCGCCGCGTACCGCGTCGTCACCGATCCCGCCCGGCGCGAACGGCTCGACGCCTTCGTCGGCGCGCGCGCCAGGGCCTTCGAGGAGATCCTCCTCGCGCACTACGAGGCGATCACCGGGCTCGGGCCGGCCATCGCTACCGCGCGCGACGGCGGGCCAGAGGAACGGACCGCCCTGATGTCCCGCGTGCGCGAGGTGAATGCCGCGCTCGCACCGTTCCGTGCGCGGGGCAGCTTCGTCGACGAGTGCGGCGACGAGCTGTCCTCCGAGGAAGTGGCGGAGGTGCGCCGGCTGGTGGCCGAATGGCGCGCCGCCGACGAGGCCGAACGTGCCAAGCAGCCCGAGCGCGCGGCGATGGGCGGTGCCCGAGGCGGCAACCGGCTGCAGTTGGAGGAGATGGGCGCCATGGTGCGGCGCACGATCCAGCGCCGGGCGGCCGCGCGAACCGCGCAGTTCGAGGCATTCGCCGAGCAGCTCGATCTCTCGCCCGAGCAGGCCGAGAAGGTGCGGTCGCTCTTCATGGAGATCGCCGTGCAGGAAATCCAGGGAAAGCGCGATTCAGGCGCGTACTCACGGCGCGAGCGCGAGGAACTGTTCGGCGAACTCGCCAGGATCCTCGACGAACGCCAGCGCCTGAAGCTCGGTGAACTGATGACGGGGATGCCCGGGCCCGGCCGCTGACGCGACGCACCGGGCGCGATCATCCTGAAGGCGCGGCCCACGCGCCGGACCGCCACACGCTTGCGCGCGGATCGACGCCGAACACGGCACCCGGATCGGAGACGTTGAGCTCGGGAAGCGGCGCCGGGCCCTCCAAGACGATCGCCTCGCTCCATGAGCGCGGCTCGCCGCTCGCCGCGGCCGCGACCAGGGCGTGCAGCGCCTCGACCTGCGCCGGCGCGACGATCGGGGGGCCTGACTGGCGCATGGCATCGCACTCGGCGCGGAAGCGCGCGCTGCCGCCCGGCAGCACCGTTGGGTGGCGGTCGAGGAGCGCGGCCGCGCCGGCACGCTCGAGCCACTCCTTGGCGCGTCCGCCCTCGCCGCGTCGGTAGTGCGAGAACGCCTGCAGCAATGCCATCGCCGCGTCCGACCGTTCCTCGGCCTCGACCGCGCGGTCGGTCGATGGGTCGAGGAGCGACGCGATCGCCCGCAGGCGCGATTGGTCTGCACCGAGGGGCGCATGCTCGAGCAGGAAGAGCGCCGCGCTGCGGCCCGTCCCGCGGATGTCGATCGCCCCGGCAAGGGCCGCCAGGTGCCGCGCGAGCGCGCGGTCGGCCTCGGGCGAGGTGGATCCGCCCGCGCGGTCCATCAGGTCCTCGGCGAGCTCGAGGTAGGCCACCGGCCGCTCGGGCCGCAGGGCGGCGAGACGCGCCTCGACCCATGGCGCGGGCGGCGCCACCGGCGTGCGAACGGCGTCGCCCGACTGGGCAAGCACCGCGATGGAGATGGCAAGCGCCCGGATCACTGCGACACCTCCTCGCCCGCGAGCGCCACGAGCGCGATGGCAAGCGACGCCCGCGCATTCGCCTCGACCTGCGCAAAGACGTCTGGCGCCGCACCGCGCTCGGCCGACGCGCGGCGCACGATCGACTCGAGCGCCGCACGGCGCCGCGGCATGCGCTCGGCGAGGATCGCGGCATCGAGCTCGACGAGCGAGGCATGCTCGGCCACCATGCGCTGCGGGCCAGGTGCTGCGAGCCCACGGCGGCTCGCCGCGCGCTCGACGATGCCGGCCAGCGCCGTGGCCGGCACCACCGGCCGTGCCTCGGCGACCCGCGCATCGAACCAGCGGCGGAACGCCGTCTCGGGCGACTCGGGGCCGTCGGCGGGCACCGCACCCGCGGCGCGCGCGGCGGCCGCCGCCGAGAGCGCGAATTCCGTCGAGACCGAGTCGATCCGGTGCCGGTCCGAGGGCGAGAGCTCGGCGTGCCGATCGAGCAGCATGAGGAGTGCGGCACGGCGCACCTGCTCCGGAGTGCCGCGCGGGGCCGGGACGCCGGCCACCATCGACGCCATCACCGCCAGTTCCGACGCATCGGTGGCGGCGGGCGCCTGCGCGGCCAGCGCCGACATCACGTTCGGCCCGGCGCCGTAGGCATCGACCACCACGCCCTGCGCCACCATGCGCGTCTCGCGGGACGCGCTGCGCAGCGCCTCGTGCGCGAGCGTCGCGGCATCGAGCGGGCCGAGGTCCCCGGCCGCGCGCGTGCGGAGCGCGCTCAGGATCGCCACGCGGTCGTCGAACGATGCCCGTGCGCTGAGCTCGGCGGCGAGCCGGCCGTCGTTTGCCGGCGCACGCCCCGCCGCGGTCTCGCGCCGGCCCTTCCATCGGGCGAGCGGGTCGAGCGCCAGGCCCGGCGGATCCTCCACCTGCATGACCCGCGCCCGCGCCTCGCTCACCAGACCGCGTTCCAGGAGCCGCGCCGCCTCGACGAGCGCCACGCGCTCGGCGGCCGCCACCAGGCGTTCGGCCGGGTCGGCGCCCGGGCGGCGCGCCTCGACGGCACGCGCCACCCGCACCCACTGCTCGACCGCATCCTGCGGCACGCCGCGCAGCCGCGACGACTCGCGGTCGTCGCGCTCGCCGACGCCCGCGGCAAGCGCGGCATCGAACCGGTCGGCGGTGCGCCCGCGCGACGCACGGTCGGCGCGTGCATCGGCCACCATCCACGGGTCCCACCACGCGCCGGGACGTCGCGCGGCCAGCACGCTCGTCAGCCCGTGCAGCGACGCCGACGACACCTCCGGATCCTCGAGCCAGCCGCGGAATGCGGCAGCGATCGCCTTCCGGCGAGCCGGCGATGCCGTCCAGCCGAGGGTGTCGAGCAGCGTCCCCGCGGCATCCGCCGGCGTCCCCGGCCGCTCGAGCGGCGCCGCGCGACGCAGGAGCACCTCAATCAGCGCCAGGATGCGCGCGTCGCGCTCGGCGCCGCCCACTCGGCCGTCGCCCGCCGTCGCGATGACCTGCTGTCCGACCTGTGCCGGCTCGACCAGTCGCTTGCGGCCGAGCGTGCCCCGGTGCGTGAGGCGCTGGAGGCGATGCGTGCGTTGCCGGCCGCCGATCCCGCGGGCATGTGGCGTTCCGCGGGCGCGGCCGGCATGCTCGCGTCCTTCGACGGCCAGCCGATGGGGACGTGCGCCGCATCGTTCGCGCCCGCGGCGCTCG
>JBJTJU010000185.1:0-11902 GCA_046096165.1 Phycisphaerales bacterium
GCGCTCGGCAAGCTCGACGACCGCGAGACGCGGCGCGGCATGGAGCAGGAGTGGCAGCCGGAGCTCACGGTGTTCGCGGGCGACCCGACCGTGGGCATGCGCAGCCTGCAGCGGACGCTGGGGCTCGACGCGCCCATCCGCTGCCTGGAGGCGATCGACATCGCGCACCTCGGCGGCGAGGAGACGGTGGGCAGCAAGGTGTGCTTCGTGGACGGCCGGCCCTTCAAGGACGCCTACCGCCGCTACCGCATCACCACCGCGGGAAACGACGACTACCGCGCCATCCGCGAGGTGGTCAGCCGACGCATGCGCGAGGGGCAGGGCGCGGACGAGCTGGTGCCCGACGTGCTCCTCATCGACGGCGGCATCGGGCAGCTGCACGCGGCGCTCGAGGCGATGGAGGACTTCGCGCGGCGGCCGGCGATCGTCATCAGCCTGGCGAAGAAGGAGGAGCTCATCTTCGTGCACCGCGAGAGCGAGCCGATCCGCCTGCCGCGCACCAACGCGGGGCTGCGCCTCTGCCAGTCCGCGCGCGACGAGGCGCACCGCTTCGCGCGGCGGTACCACCACGTGCTGCGGCGGCGACGGACGCTCGGGGACGCGGACGGCGGGTAGGCTCAGGGCCGATGTCGCGCGCTGCTGCATTCATCGCATCCATCGCCCTCTGCACGGCGGCGGGCTGCTCGGGCGTTCCCGCCGCCCGCGACGGCGTTGCGACCGCCGCGGCATCGGCCGACGCAACCGCCCGTGCGGCCGCGCTCCAGTCGGTGGTCATGTCGATGGCGGACGAGTGGAACGCGGCGCTCGGCGAGGCGGCGGCGGGGCTGGTGTCCGGCCCCTCGGCGACCCTCCAGGAGCGGTGGCTCGCGCAGGCGATGCTGCGCAACGGGTTCGGCGCCTCGCTCGACATCGCGGTCGGGGCGAATCCCGCCGTGTCCATGCTCGACATGCTGGTGCTCGCCTCCCTGCAGGAGTGGACGATCCGCGTGAACTGGGCGGGGCACGGGATCCCGCGGGAAGCCGGCCTGCGGGCGGCGGAACGCCTGTCGAGGACGCGCGACGACCTCTGGGCGACTGCCGCGTCCCACATGCCGCGCGCCGACCTCGATCGCCTCCGCGCGCTGGTGGCGGCGTGGATCGAGCGGCATCCGGACCGCGTGCTCGTGGCGTTCATCCGCCTCTCGGACTTCGCCGGTGAGCGCAACCAGCTGACGCTCGCCGAGCGCCGGGATGCCGGGGGACTCCTCCAGCAGCTTGACTCGGTCACCGAGGCGGTCGACGGCGCCCGGCTGCTGGGCGAGCGCGCGCTGTGGTACGCCGCCCGTTACCCATACGCCGTGGGGCAGCAGGCCGAGTTCACGGGCTACCGGCTCGCGGACTCGCTCGCGTCCGAGTTCCGCGCCGAGCGGGCGGCGATCTTCGAGGCGATCGCCGACGAGCGGGCCGCCATCGTGCAGGCGATCGAGGAGGAGGCCCGCACGCTTCGCCCCACGCTCGCCGAGGCGCGGGGCACCATCGAGGAGGCCCGGGCGCTTTCATCCGAGCTCCTGAAGGTTGTCACGGCGGTCGACGGGTTGGTCGCCCGGTTCGACAACGACGGGTCCGGGGGCGGCCTGACTGCCGACGACCTCGATCGCCTGCTCACGCGCAGCGCCGCCGCGGCCGCCGAGGCCCGCGGTCTCATCGAGGCGAGTGCGCGCCTCGTCGACGACGAGCGGATTTCCGGCGGCGCCGCCGCCGCGGGCGACTACGTCACCGACCTCGTCGATCGCGCGGCGCTGTGGGCACTCGGCATCGTGGCGGCCCTGATCGCCGGCCTGGCCCTGCTGCGCAGGCGGTGAACGCCGGTCATCACGCCGGGCTCGGCATCGCGCCGGCTGCGGGGCCGTCGTCGGCCGGGCGCGCCGCGGGGGCGGCGGGCTTGGCGGCCGGCTTCGACATCTCCGCGCCGAGCAGGTCGGCGACGGTCGGCTTGGCCGGCGGCTCGCCGCGCATGATGCGCTCGACGTCGTCGCGCGAGAGCGTCTCGTACTTCAGGAGCGCCTCGGCAACGGCCGCGATCTTCTCCCAGTGCTGGTCCACGAGGCGGCCGGTGTCGGCGTAGGCGCCGTCGGCGAGGTGGCGGATCTCCTCGTCGATCAGGCGCGCGGTCTCGGGCGAGTAGTCCTTCTCGGGCATGAACGCCTCGCGGCTGTCCTCGCCCTTGTAGCTGACGAAGCCGAGCCGCTCGCTCATGCCCCACTCGAGCACCATGGCGCGCGCGATGCGCGTCACCATGCGGATGTCCATGCCGGCGCCGCTGGAGATGTCGCCCGTCTTCTTGCTCTCGGCGATGCGGCCCGCGCACAGGACGCGCATGGTGGCCTCGCAGTACTTGCGGCCGTAGCCGTAGCGGTCCTTCTCGGGCAGGCTGAAGGTGGTGCCGAGCGCCTGGCCGCGCGGGATGATGGTCACCTTGTGCAGCGGGTCGGCGTCGGGGACCAGCATCTGCACCACCGCGTGCCCGGCCTCGTGGTAGGCGGTCGCGACGCGCTCCTGCTCCTCGATCTTGCGGCTCTTCTTGGCGCGGCCGTAGCGGACCTTGTCGCGGGCCTCCTCGAGGTCGGCCATCTCGATCAGGTCCTTGTCGGCCATGGTCGCGATGATCGCGGCCTCGTTGATGAGCGCGGCGAGGTCGGCGCCGCTGAACATCGGCGTGGCGCGCGCGAGCCGGTCGAGGTCGACGTCCGGGCCCATGCGCACCTTCTTCGAGTGCACGGACAGGATCTGCCTGCGGCCCATCACGTCGGGCAGGCTGACGCCGACCACGCGGTCGAAGCGGCCGGGGCGGGTGAGGGCGGGGTCGAGCACGTCGGCGCGGCTGGTGGCCGCGATCACGATGACCTGGTCGCTCGCCTCGAAGCCGTCCATCTCCACCAGGATCGCGTTGAGCGTCTGCTCACGCTCGTCGTGGCCGCCGGTGGTGAACCCGCCGCCGCGGCGACGGCCGACGGCGTCGATCTCGTCGAGGAAGATGATGCAGGGAGAGTTCTCCTTCGCCTGCTTGAAGAGGTCGCGCACGCGGCTGGCGCCGACGCCCACGAACATCTCCACGAAGTCCGAGCCGGAGATCGAGAAGAACGGCACGTCCGCCTCGCCGGCGATGGCCTTGGCGAGGAGCGTCTTGCCGCACCCGGGCGGGCCCTCGAGCAGCACGCCGCGCGGGATGCGCCCGCCGAGCTTCTGGAAGCGCTTGGGGTTCTTCAGGAACTCGACGAGCTCCGTGACCTCCTCCTTGGCCTCGTCGATGCCGGCGACGTCGGCGAAGGTGACGTTCACGCTCTCCTTGGTCTGCACGCGGTGCCGGCTCTTGCCGAAGCTGCCGAGCATGCCGCCCGGGCCGCCGCCCGCGCCGCGCATCGAGCGCGACAGGAAGAAGATCAGGAGGCCGAAGAGGAGGAGCGGCCCGATGATGGTGAGGAAGAGCTGCCCGAGGAACGAGCTGCCGACGTTCACGACGTTGGGCACGCCCTGCTTGTTGAGCTCGGCGTGGTAGAACTCCATGGCGCGCGGGTCGAGCGCGACGGTGATGGTGGTCGGCCCCTTCTCGTCGGTGACGCCGGGGACGCTGCCGGGCTTGAGCTTGGCGACCGCCTGCGAGTCGGTGATCTCGACGTCGCCGGCGATCTTGCCCTCCTTGGCATAGGTCATCAGCTGCTCCCACGAGACCTTCATGCCCTGCGGGCCGCTCGAGGTGAGCACCACGTAGACAAGGCCCAGGAGCGCCACCAGCATCACCCACGTCAGCGCGCCGCCGCGCCGGGGCGTGCCGCCCTGCGGTGCGCGCGGTCCGCCCTCGCGGCGGCCGGCGTCCTTGCCCCGGGGCTCGTCGTCGGCCATATGGATCGCGGTGGCGTTGGGCATCCGGCGCTCGGGGGTGGGGGCGGTCATCGGGTTCCGGAACGATATGCGTTCCGGGGCCCGCCGGTTCACCATCCGGCCTGCATGTTCGCCACGACGTCGGTCGCCAGGTTCTGGACGACGGCAAACCGCCCGATCTCGGTGGGCTCC
The DNA here is from genome assembly GCA_046096165.1 of Phycisphaerales bacterium. GTDB lineage: Bacteria > Planctomycetota > Phycisphaerae > Phycisphaerales > SM1A02 > UBA966. The sequence continues at coordinate 4,051 of JBJTJU010000185.1, forward strand.
GCGGACGGCCGGCTGGGCACGAAGACCGCGCTCGCCGTGAACCCGTTGCGGGCGACGATCGGCTTGCCGGTGCGCTGGTCGATCCACTCCCAGTCGATGGTGACCTCGTAGAGGGCTTCCTCGGTGAGGCCGGTGCTGCGGCTCTTGGAGAGCTCGCGCACCTCGCGGCGGCGCACCGTGCCGCGCAGGACGGTGTCGGCGCGCGACTCGGGGGAGATCCGGTAGGGCGTCATCGCCTGGACCTCCTTGATGATCGCCTCGGTGAGCTGGCCGTTCAGCGGCCGGTCGTACGTGTCGTTGCGGAACACGTTCACCGCGATGGTCCGGTACTCCTTCGGGTAGCGGTTGCGGACGGCGTAGCCGCCGGCCTGCTCGGGTCCCGACGAGCACCCGGCGACGGCGACGCCGGCCGCGAGGCAGCACGCGGCCAGCGCGGCGCGCAGGAGATGCGTGGTCATGGCGTCGGCGGCCCCTCGGGCGCGGCGGGCGCGATGACCTCGGCCTCCGTCGACTCGGTGCGCGCCTCGGCCTCGGGCCCGAGGCGCTGGGCGCGCTCGGACGCGGCGAGCAGCTCGCGCCGGATGCCCGCGTAGTCGGGCGCGGTCTTGCGGACCGACTCCGGGAGCCGCGCGAGCACCTGGTCGATCACGCGCAGTGCCTGGAGCGTGGCCACCGAGCGCGGGTACTTCTTGACCATGGCGCGGATCTCGCGCTCGGCGCTGATCGGGTCGCCGATCGACCAGTACCAGTTGGCGGTGGTCAGGCGCTTGTCCGCCTCGCTCTCGTAGATGCGCAGGAGGATCGCCTCGGCGCCGAGCTGCTTCGCAAGCTGCGGCTCGGTGGCCTGCATCTCGCGCAGCTTGGTGGCGGCCTCGGCCAGCCCGCGCGCGTCGAACTGCGGGCCCTTGTACCCGGAGCAGTACGAGGCGATCAGCCGCACGCGCGCCTTGTCGGCGAGGTTCGAGCGGGGATAGTTCTGCAGGAAGAGGTCGTAGGCGTCGGCCGCGAGGTCCATGTCGCGGCGGTCGTAGTAGAAGTCCGCAAGCGACATGCCCGCCTTCTCGGCGAGCGCGCTTCCAGGCAGGCGCTCCTGGATGCGGATCAGGATCTCCTGCGCGTCGTCGTCGGTGCTGACGATCCGGAAGGTCCCCCAGAACTTGCGCTTGAGGCCCGCGGCGTAGCGCATGGCGATCTCGTACTCGCGCTCGAGCGCGGGCACGAAGGAACTGCTGTAGGGGTACTTGCGGGCCACTTCCTCGTAGTCGAAGAGGGCGCCGTACTCGTCGTCGAGGGCGTTGCGTGCCTCGCCGCGCACCAGCAGCGCCTCGGGCCGCAGCACGTCAACGGGGAAGCGCTCGAGGAAGGCATCCATCAGTGCCTTCGCGCGCTTGGCCTCGCCCTTGGCAAGCACCAGGCGTGCCTGGCGGACGATCGACGCAGGCGAGCCCGGCGGCGGGGCGTCCTGCTCGCGCCAGAGGTCGCGGTCGTCGAGCTTGAATTCCTGCTGCGCGAGCGCACGCCCATGCAGCATCGCGGCAACGACCGCGGCGAGCAGCAGGTGGATCCGGCGCATCGGCGCAAATGGTAGCCGGGGCACGGTGGGCGCCGGTGCGCGCCGTGCGCGGCCGTGGCCCTACGCTGCCCGGAATGCGAGCGGCGATCGTGAGCAATGCGGCCGCGGGACGCGGTCGGGCAGTGGATGCGCGCGAGGGCGTGCGTGCCGCGTTGGCGCGCGCGGGGATCGATGCCGTCGACCTGGCGCTTGACGGGCCATGGAACGAGGCGATCGACGGGATGCGCGCGGTGATCGCCGTCGGTGGCGATGGAACCGCGCGTGCCGTGGCGGGTCGGCTGGCGGGCCGGCGCGGGCCGCTGGCGATCGGTCCCACCGGAACGGAGCACCTGGCGGCGCGCGCGTTCGGCTTCCGCGTCGGGGCCGACCGGCTGTCGGCGGCGGTGCGCGACGGGTCCGTGCGGCACGTCGACCTCGGGGTGATCCGGCGGCCGGGCCTGCCGGAACACCGGTTCGTCGTCATGGCCTCGGCCGGATTCGATGCCGACGTGGTGGCGGCGTTGCATGCGGCGCGCCGCGGGCCAATCTCGCATGCGTCGTACCTGGGGCCCATCGTCCGGACGGCGTGGCGCTGGCGTGCGCCGGAGGTGACGGCGCGGGGTGTGGGCGGGACGGCACCGAGTCCCTGGCGCGGCAGCGTGGTGGTGGCGAACGCGCCCGACTACGCGCTGCGGCTCAATCCGGCGCGCGAGGCGGACCCGGCGGACGCGCGGCTCGACGCGGTGGCGCTTCGGTGCCGGTCGGCCCCGGGGGTGATCGGATGGTTCGTGCGGCTCGCCGTGGCCGGCCCTGGGCCAGCCGCGGGCCTCGGCCGTGACCGTGCGTGGCACCTGCGGTGGGACCGGCCCGTCCACCTGCAGGCCGACGGCGACCCCGTGCCGGGCGGCCCGACCGCCGAGGCCGAGGTGGACACGCTTCCCGGGGCGCTGGCGCTGGTCGACGTCCGTCCGGCCGCCTGAGTCCGGCAGGAACTGCGCGCTCTCTGCAGGAATTGCCGGCCGGGGGCCGATGACAGCCGTGGAGCCACGGATGGCCATCCCCGTCCCGGTCGATCGTTGGTCGTTGGCGCGCGCCGCGGTGCGGCGGCGCGCGGTGCGTGCACGCCTCGTGGCCGTGGCGTTCGCGGTCGCCGTGGGGATGGGTGCGCGCGCCGCGACGGCGCAGGTGCCGGCCGCGGGCGAAGGGACGCCGCTCCCCGCCGCAGCCCCGGCGTCGCGCGTCGATCCGGTGTCCACGGGCGGCGAGATGGCACGGCTGGTCGGGGCGCTCGTCGTGGTGGTGGGCATCGTGTTCGTGGCGCGGTGGTGGATCCGGCGCTCGGGCATGGCCCGCACGCTGTCCGGCGACGGCGCCTTCGAAGTCATCGCGCGGGCGCCCGTCGGCCGCGGGCAGCAGGTGCTCGCGGTGCGCTTCGGGCCCAAGGTGCTGTGCGTCCACCAGGGGCGTGACGGCATGCGCACGCTCTCCGAACTCACCGACCCGGCGGACGTCGCGGCCATGCTTGCGCGCACGCGCGGGGCATCGGCGGCCGCTGCGCCTGTGGCCGAGCGCGTCGTCGACCTCCGTTCCGGCCGGGGGACGCAGGCATGACGCAGGACGCGGCGGGCATCGACCCGGTGTCGATCGTGGCGGGCGCTGCGCAGGCGCTGCCGGCGGGTGCGGGATTCCGCGGCGCGGTGGACATGGTGGTGCTGCTGGCGGTGCTGTCGCTCGCGCCGGCGGTGCTCGTCCTCTGCACCTGCTTCACGCGGGTGGTGGTGGTGCTTGGGCTCCTGCGCCACGCGGTCGGCGCGCAGGCGATGCCGCCGAACCAGGTGGTGGTGGGACTCTCGCTCCTCCTGACCTTCGCGGTGATGGCCCCGACCTTCGACCGTGCGTGGAACGCCGGCGTGCGCCCGTACATGGACGGCACGGTCGCCAGTTCCGCCGAGGCGTGGGACGCCGCGCGCCAGCCGCTGCGCGAGTTCATGTTCGCGCAGATCGAGGCCACGGGGAACTGGCAGGGCGTCTACATGCTGCTCGCGCACCGGGGCGTCGACGTCTCGGACCCGTCGAAGCTCACCCGCGCCGACGTCGACATGGCGACGCTCGTGCCGGCGTTCGTCCTGAGCGAGCTGAAGGTCGCGTTCCTGATCGGCTTCCGCGTGCTGCTGCCGTTCCTGGTGGTGGACCTGGTGGTGGCGAGCATCCTGGTGAGCCTGGGCATGTTCATGGTGCCGCCGACCCTGGTGTCGATGCCGCTCAAGCTCCTCCTCTTCGTGCTGGCCGACGGATGGACGCTGGTGGTCGGATCGCTCCTCGGCGGACTGGCGGTGGCGGGATGACGGGCGATGCGCCGGTCGACCTGCTGCAGTCGGCGCTGCTGACGGCGTTGGTGGTGGCGCTGCCGGTGCTGGTGGTGGCGGTCGCCGTCGGGCTGGTTGCCGCGGTGCTGCAGGCGGCGACGCAGGTGCAGGACCACGCGGTGAGCGCGGTCCCCCGGCTCGTGGCGTGCGCGCTCGCGCTCCTGGCGCTTGCCGGGTGGATGGTGTCGAAGCTGGTTGGGTTCGCACAGGCGATGTTCATGGGGGCGGCATGAGCGGCGAGGCGCTCATGCCCCTCGGCCTGGCGGCTTGCCGGGTGGCGGGCGTGGCGGCGTTCGCGCCCGCGTTTGCGTCGACGGCGCGCTCGGCACGGAGGCGTGCGGCGATCGCCCTCGCGCTGGCGGCGGCGGCGCTGCCGACCGTCGCCGCGTCGGGACTGCCGCAGGCGGCGCTCGACGAGCCATGGCGTCTGGTACCGGCGGCGGTGGTCGAGTTCGCGGTCGGTGCCGCGATCGGCACGATCGCCATGCTGCCGGTGGCGGCGTTCCGCGCCGCGGGGTCGCTGGCCGGCGTGCAGATGGGGCTTGGGTTCGGTGCCGCGGTCAGCGAGGGCGCATCCGACGCCATGGACGGCGACGATGCCGTCGGGCAGGTGCTGGGCCTCGCGGGCGCGGCCATGTTCGTCTGGGCGGGCGGGCTCGACGCGGTGGCGCTCGCGAGCGTCCGCAGCTTCGACTACGTGGGACTGGGCCTCTGGCGCCCGAGTGAGGGGACGCTTGCGGTGGCGACCGGCGCGGCGTGCGCCGCGTGCGAGCTGTCGCTGCGCGTGGCGATGCCCGTGACCGTGGTGCTGGTGGTCGAGAGCCTGGTGTCCGGGCTGGTCGCCCGGTCGGTGCCCGGCATCTCGCCGATTGCCTTCGGCTTCCCGGTGCGTGCGGCGGTGGGGTTCCTGGCGCTTGCGACCGGCGCGTGGGCGATGCAGTCGTCGATGGACGGTGCCGTCGCGGGGATGCTCGATGCGATGCACTCGGTGGCGGGAGGCGCGCGATGAGCGAGGAGCGCACGATCGATGCGGGCCCGCGGCGCCTCGAGCGGCTTCGCGAGCGTCACGGGGCGCCGGTGCGCGCGGCGCCATGCGCGATCGGGGCGATCGCCGGCGGGTTGGTGGCAGCATGGGCGTTCGGTGTGCCCGGGCGGCTGCTCGGCGAGGTGTCTGAGGGGCTGCGCACCGCAGGGCACGCGGATTTTGCGGTCGGCGGCGTCGATGGCGCGTCCGAGGTGCGCTCGGTGGTGGGCGCGGTGGCGGCGGCGTGCTGGCCGGTGCCGGTCGCGGCGCTCGCCGGCGCGTGGCTCGGCGCGGCGGTGCAGGGCGCCGGCCGGTGGTCGTTCGTGCGCGGCACGCGGCGCCCGCCGATGCCGACCGCGGCGTCGCTCGGTGGCGCGACGGTGCGTGCGGCGTGGGGCCTCGCGATGGCGGGCGCCGCAGCCGCGGTGGTATGGATGCACTGGCCGGCGATCGCCGCGCTGCCGGCGCTCGGCCTGGATGCGGGCCTCGCGCGCGCGGCGCCCGTCGTCACCGATGCGCTGCTGGCGGCGGTCGGTGCCGGCATCGCGGTGGCCGCGGTCGACGTGGCGGCGGCGCGCATGCGCTGGCGCGCGGCGGCGCGCATGGATACGGCCGAAGCGCGCGAGGAGCGCCGGCTCGAGGACGGTCATCCCGAGGTGCGCGCGCAGCGGCGGGCCGCCGCGCGCCGGACCGTGGCACGGTTCGCCCAGACGGGCAAGGAGTCCCATGGCATCGCTGCCTGACCGCATCGCGTCGTTCGTCGCCGAGCACCGCGCCTTCGCGCTGCCGGCCGCGCTGCTCGGGATGCTCGTGGTCCTCCTGGTGCCCATGGGCCCGTCGGCGATGGACGCGCTGGTCGCGCTCAACTTCGCGCTCGCCGCGCTCATCCTGGTGCGCGCCTCGTCGCTGCGGGCGCCGCTCGAGTTCAGCGCCTTCCCGGCGCTCCTCCTCGGGACGACCCTCTTCCGCCTCGTGATCAACGTCGCGTCGACGCGGCTCATCCTCGGCGCCCAGGGCTCGACGCCCGAGGAGGTGAAGGGCGTGGCGGGACGGCTGATCGAGTCGTTCGGACGAATGGTGGCCGGCGACAGCGTGGTGGTGGGCGCCACGGTGTTCGCCATCCTGGTGGTGGTGCAGTTCGTCGTCATCACGAAGGGCGCCTCGCGCATGGCGGAGGTGGCGGCGCGGTTCGCGCTCGACGCGCTGCCCGGCCGGCAGATGGCGATCGACGCGGACCTCGCCTCCGGCGCGATCGACGCACGCTCGGCGCGGCGACGGCGCGCGGAACTGGCGCGCGAGGCGGACTTCTTCGGCGCGATGGACGGCGCGAGCCGCTTCGTGCGCGGCGACGCGATCGCGGGCCTGGTGATCACCGCCGTCAACGTGGTGGGCGGCATGCTGGTCGGCGTCGTGCAGAACGGGTGGGGCATCGCCGAGACGGCGCGGGCCATCACCGTGCTCTCGATCGGCGACGGCCTGGCGGCGCAGGTGCCGGCGTTCGTGATCGCGGTGGCCGCGGGGTTGGTGACGGCGCGTGCGGGGCGGGGCAAGTCGATCGGCGAGGAGCTGCCGCGCCAGGTGGTCGGTGGGCCGCGCGCGCTGTGGATGCTGAGCGGGTTCATGGCGGTGCTGTCGCTGACGCCGCTGCCGACGGTGCCGCTCCTGGTGGCGGCGGCGGCGAGTGCGGGGCTCGCCATGCTGGTGTCGCGGGCGGGTGGCGGCGCATCGGCGTCTTTCGGCGCCGGAATGCGCGCCGTGGCGATCGTCGAGGCGGCCGAACCGGACGACGCGTCGGAGCGTCGCCGTGCCGAGGAAATCGGCGCGCTGCTCTCGATCGAGCCGCTCGAGGTGGAGGTGGGCGCCGACCTGGTCGAGCTGGTGCGTGAGGGCGATGCCTCGCCGGTGCTCCGGCGGATCGAGTCCGTGCGCCGGCAGGTGGCGCAGGACCTGGGAATCGTGGTGCCGCCCGTGCGCGTGCGCGACGAGCGCACGCTGCCCGCCGGCGGCTACCGGATCCGCATCCGCGGCGCCGCGGTCGGCGAGGGCGAGCTGCGCCTCGGCGAGCTGCTGGCGATGCCGGGTGAGGGGCCGCTTCCCGGGATTCCCGGCATCCCGGTGCGCGAGCCGGCGTTCGGGCTCGACGCCCTGTGGATCGCGCCGTCGCTTCGGCGCCAGGCCGAGTCCGCCGGATGCGCGGTGGCCGCGCCGGAATCGGTGCTGGGTGCGCACTTCGCCACGGTGGTGCGCCGCCATGCCGACGAACTGCTGACCCGCGAGCACGTGGCCGACCTGCTGGCCGAGCTCGAGCGCCGCGCGCCGCGGCTGGTGGCCGACACGGTGCCCGCGAGCAGCCGGCCGGGAGAGCTGCAGCGCGTGATGCAGTGCCTGCTGCGCGAGCGCGTGCCGGTGCGGGACCTGGAGGCCGTGCTCGAGGCCGTGGCGGATGCCTCGCGCCGCTCGCGAGATCCGAATGCGCTCGCCGAGGCGGCGCGGCTCGCGCTGCGCCGCACCATCTGCCAGCAGTACGCGCGCCCGGACGACGACGGCCGCCCGGTGCTCGCCTGCGTCGTGGCGGGGGCGGCGCTCGATGCCTTGGTCGCTGCCGGCGTGCACGACGGGGACGGCGAGCCGTCGATTGCGCTCGTGCCGGCCGACGCAACCCGCGTGGTCCAGGCCGTCGCCGCCGCGGCACGGCCGCTTGCCGCCGCGGGACTTCCCGTCGTGGTCGTCAGCTCGCCCGCCGCGCGTGCCGCGCTCGCCCGCCTGATCGCCCCCCACATTCCCGGCAGCGCCGTGCTCTCGTTCGACGAGCTCGTGCGCGGCATCGACATCGACCGGATCGGCGAGGCCGAACTCGCCGCCCAACCCCAGGAGGCCGCGGCATGACCCGCGTTCGCTACATCGCAGACA
>JBJTJU010000186.1:0-2754 GCA_046096165.1 Phycisphaerales bacterium
TGCGCCTGCGGCGATTCCCAGTTGATGAAGGAGCCGGACTGTGCGCGGGCGACTCCAGTCAGGATGAGCGCGAGCGACAGGGAACGCCGGATCGATGCGTGCATGTGCAGGTGGATTGTCGCGCCGGGCGACGCGGGGACAGCAGCCAAATAAGTCCTATAATTACAGTTCTTCTGTGCTTCCAACGCCACTTTCGTGCGAAGGCCGTGGTTCCTTCCACGAGTCCGGCCGGAATCGCGCGGGAATCGGTTGCGCACCGTGATTCACGTGGCAGGGTTTCTACGCCTGCGTGTTTGGAGGGACAACTGGAAAAGGGACCTGCCTGCGGGAATTTCCCTCCCGCGTTTCTCGTTCCCTGTTCCCCTTTCGAGTTCCCTCCCATGAAGAACACCTGCCTCGTTTCTGCCATTGCCGCTGCGGCCATCGCCGCCGGCGCCCGCGCCGACGTCAGCTACTCGTTCGACTCGCTGACCCTGGACGCGCTCCAGTTCAACCAGATCTTCGGCGCCGGCACGATCGTCGGCAACCTGACCGGCGTGCGCGTGAATGCGACGCTGCTGAGTGCGACGCGCTCCTACGCGAACGACCTCACGATCTACATCGACCTCCCGCCCATCGGCAACGGTCTGCTCCAGGCAGGCGGCTACTCGACCCTCGGGGCGACGCAGCGCTACTTCTGGACCAACGGCAACAATGGCGCTCCCGGCACCCCCGTCAACAGCACGGTGACCCTGGCCTCCGCGATCGCCTTCACCGGCACCGCCGCCGACCTGCCCGTGCTCCTGGGCAACGGCTTCTCGGGTGCGGGCGCCCAGGGCACCTGGACCGGCTCGATCACGCTGATCGGCGTGAACGTGGTCCCGGCCCCCGGTGCGATCGCGCTGCTCGGCCTCGCGGGCCTGGCCGCCGGCCGCCGTCGGCGCGCCTGACCGCGGGCATGCGTCCCTGAAGGTCGTTCGAATCATGGGAACCGCGTCGCAGGACGGCCCGACGGCTGTCCTGCGGCCATTTTTGGCCAGCGATAGACTCGGTTCCCCGCCCGAATCCGGGCCACTTCCACCATGATCCAGCTGCTCTCCTGCCTTGCCGCCGCCTGCTCGCTCTCGATCGCCATCGCGCCCGCCCACGGCCAGGCGCCGGAGCCCCAGGCACCCAGGCCGGCGGCCGATCCCGGGGCGACCGGTGACGCCTGGCCCCAGCACGTCTCGGCGGGCGGCAGCAGCTACCAGGTCTTCCGTCCCCGGCTGGCCGGGCTCGACGGCTCGCGCGCCTACTTCGTGGCCGAGGTGACGATCCAGGGAACCGGGGGTGCGTCCAAGACCGGCGAGGCCACCCTCTCGGCCGACGTGATGGCCTCCGACGTGCCCGGCGAGGTGGAGGTGAACCGCTTCCGCGTCAATGCGTTCACGGTGAACGGAGCGCCGGCCGCGGCCGACGAGGTGACCGCGCTCTCGCAGGCGCTGTACCTGGTGGCGATGACGAGCGACCGCGCGACGCTCGTGCGCTCGCTGAAGCTCGTGAACCCGCGCGCGAGCTCGACGCCTGGGTTGCGCAACGACGCTCCGGCCATCAGCGTCGTCCAGTCGCCCACGGTGCTGGTGAGCGTCGACGGCGAGCCGCGCCTGTCGCCGCTTGGCTCGACCGGATGGTCGATGGTGCGCAACACGCCCGCGATCCTCCTGAAGTCCCCCGAGGGCGAGTGGTGCACGCGCATCTCGGGATCGTGGCGGCGCCGGCCGAGGTGATCGCGGCGATGGGCGCCGCGCCGAAGATGCCGGCGGCGATCTCGGACACCAAGCCCGCCGCGGCACCGCCGGCGCCGAAGCCGGCCGACGTCATGGTGGCCACGGTGCCGACGGTGCTGGTGGCGATCGACGGCGCGCCGCGCCTCGAGCGCGTCGCCGACGGCGTGCAGCGCGTGGCCAACACCCCGAGCACGCTGCTCACCACCGACGGCAGCGCGTTCTTCCTGCTCTCCGGCGGCCGCTGGTTCTCGACGGCGTCGCTCGGCAGCGGCGCGTGGACCGCCGTGTCGCCCGGCGACCTGCCGCCGGCGTTCGCGCAGATCCCCTCGTCCCGGCGGATGGATGCCGTGCGTGCCGCGGTGTCGGGCACGCCCGAGGCCAACGAGGCCGTCGTGGCCGCGCGCGAGATCCGCACGGTCACGCTGCGGCGCGATGGTGCAGCACCCTCGGTGACGATCGACGGCGTGGCGGAATGGACGCCGATCGCTTCCGGTGGCACAGGCTCGGACGTGTCATGGCTTGTCAATGCGTCGAAGCCGACCGTGCGCGCGGGCGGGCTCGTCTACTGCTGCGACGACGGCGCGTGGTTCGAGGCCCCCAACGAGAAGGGCCCGTGGACCCTCTGCGACCGCGTGCCCGATGCCGTGTACGCCATCCCGCCGAGCTCGCCGATCTACGCGTGCACCTACGTGTGGGTGATGGGCTCGACGAAGGACAGCGTGACCTTCGGGTTCTCGCCCGGGTACCTCGGCACGTACCTGCACGACGGCACGCCCGTCTACGGCACCGGGTTCGCGTACGCGCAGCCCTCCGCCGACGGATACGACGCGTACCCGCAGACCTACGGATGCGATCCGTCGTACGACGCGCAGAGCGGCACCTTCGCGCCGCCGTCTGCCTCCGATGGCGATGTCCCGTACTGGGGCACGCCGGACGTCTCTCCCGCCTACCTCGGCGGCGATGGCTGGGGCGGATGGGGCTGGTGCGGCGGGTGGAACCAGGCGTGGTG
>JBJTJU010000187.1:0-2486 GCA_046096165.1 Phycisphaerales bacterium
CGGTACGTGCGCCAGCGGCTGCGGTCGGCCGCCTCGCGCCAGCGCGCCTCGCCCGGGTCGTAGCGCTCGAGGACGGCACCGCGCATGCGAAGCGGCATCACGAGCTCCGCCGGCGCATCGCGCGGGTCGAGGAGCCGCACCGTCATCGCCACGCGCGAGGACTGCGAGATGCGGCCCGCGCTCCAGAGCTGGATGCCCGCGCGGAACCCGGAGACGCGCGCGCCGGAGCGCCCCGCCACCCCGATCTCGCGCGGGAACACCGCAAACGCCCCAACACTGAGCGACAGCCCAAGCAGGATTCCAACGGTTGCCAGCCGCCGCAGGCTCCGCGCCGCATGCGACCCCTGCGGACTCTCCGCGGCTGGCGCCGGGCTTCCCGCGGGCGCAGCCTGACGACGCTCCGAGGCCGAGCGCTCGGTGCCCGCCACCACCTGGTAGAGCATCGCCGTCGGCACCAGCACCGCGACGCCGACGATCACCAGGAGCCCCACCAGGAAGTCGCTCGTGCCGAGTGCGGCGCTCACCAGGAGCACGATCGCCAGCGCGATGATGCCGCGCCAGTCGGCCGCCGACTTGCGTTCCCAGAGCTTCGCGAGCATCGCCACCGTCACCACGGTGCCCACCACGCGCGCGGCCTCCTCGGCGTCGGGGCGCGACAGGAAGTCGAACGCGCCCCACCCGATCGCCGCCAGGATCAGCGCGCGCACCGACCACGGCGGGATCGACCGCGCGCGCGGCCCGTCGGCAAGCGCCGTTCCGGCCACCGCCGCGATGCCCGCCGCCACCAGGAACCAGCCCATCCGTTCGCTGGCGGCGAAGGCCGCGATCGCGCAGAGGCACGTGACGAGCACCATCCGGCGGAATGCGACCGCCACGTTCACGGCCGGCCTCCTGCCGAGAGCGCCCCAAGCTGTGCCGCCCCGACGTGCATCGCGGATGGCGAGAGCGAAAGGTCCGCGCGATCCACATGCACCACGACGGTCGCGGCGCGGTCGCGCACGGGCGGAATCTGGTCGTCGGCACGGCGCGGCGCATCAAGGTCGATCGCAGCAAGCGACGCCAACTGCCGGTTCAGGTGCCGGATGCCGCCGCGCGCGCCGCCGGTACCCGCCTCGACCCCCAGCACGCTGAGCCGCGTCTCCATCGAGGCACGCGATGCGTCGGCCAAGAGGCTTGCCGCCAGCACGATCGCGTCCTCTTCCAGCTCGCGCGGCGCGCGCCCCGCCGGGTCCACCCGCAGCGCATCGGTCGCGCGCCGCAGGTCAAGCACCACGTGCATCCTCGGCGGCGCATCGATCGTGCGCTCGGTGACGGCCAGCGTCCCGAGCGCCGCGCTCCGCCGCCACGCGACGTGCCGCATCGGGTCACCGGGGCGATACTCGCGCAGCCCCACGAAGTCCGTGCCCGGCCCCACGCGCAGGCTCGACGACGCGCCCGACCGCCCGGCACCCGCAAGCTCCGGCAGGACGTCTGCGCGCAATCGCACCGTGCGCGGCAGCACCAGGCACTCGCCGCGCTCGTCGAAGCGGATGCTCTTTCGGATCAGGCCGAACGGAAACGACGTCTCCAGCCGAAACGACGGCAGCACCATCCGGCCGCGCCGCTCGGGCCAGAAGACCGCCTCGGCCACCACCGTCTCGCCCGCGCCGACGTGCTGCACGAAGGCGCGAGAGCCGGGCGGCGCCTCGCGCTCGCGCACGTGCAGCGCAAACGCCGGCCAGAGCCGCGAACGCTGCGACACGGCGTACCCGACCACCAGCGGCTCGCCCGCACGCGCCGTGCGCGGCAGGAGCCGCACGGCCGAGAGCCGCATCAAGGTCGGCCCGGAGAGGATCCCCGACACCAGCACGCCCGCCAGCATCGCCGCGAACACCCACACCAGGAGGTTCCCCGGCCGGTTCGCCGCGGCGATCCCCAGCACGACGACGAGCAGCAGGTAGAGGAGTCCCGGCGGATGGAGGTGGTAGCGCCTGCGCATCGCCGGTCGCCCTCTAGCGGAGCGTGCCGCCGATCCCCGCGTCGTAGGACCGCGCCTCGTCGATCAGGCGGCGCGAGTTCTCCGGCTCGCGGAACGGCCGGCTCTTGCCGCGCGCCATCGTCACGATCGCCAGGCGGTCCTTCGGTTCGCGCGGCAGCTGCAGGTCGGTCTCGATGGTCTCGAAGCCGCTGCGGCGCACGCGGATCTGCCACTGTTCCTCCATCCATCCGGCACCGAATCCGTCCACCTCGAGCGTGAACCGGCCGGCATCGTCGCTCGTCGCGCGCGCGGCCACGGTGCGGTTCATGGTGTCTGGTTCGCGCACCAGCTCCACCGTCGCGCCGCCGATCCCTGACTTGCGCGCGTCCGGGTCGTCGGTGCGCCCGATGGACACGCCGCTGAAGCCGTCGACCACCTTGCCGTCGAGTCGGTAGCCGCAGCCGGCCAGGAGGAGCGAGCCCATGAGCGAGAGCACGGCGAACGAACGTGTGGCGGTGGCTGAAAGCTT
>JBJTJU010000188.1:0-4910 GCA_046096165.1 Phycisphaerales bacterium
AAGTGATCTCCGATCGCGAGACCGGCCGCTCCCGCGGCTTCGGCTTCGTGACGATGGCCGACAAGGACGCCGGCAACGCGGCCATCACGGCCCTGAACGGCAAGGACTTCGAGGGCCGTCCCCTCGTCGTCAACGAGGCCCAGCCCCGCGCCGAGCGCGGACCGGGCGGCGGCGGCGGTGGCGGCGGTGGCTTCCGCGGCGGCCGTGGCGGCGGTGGCGGCTACGGTGGCGGCGGCGGTGGTGGCTACGGCGGCGGCGGTGGCGGTGGCCAGCGTCGCGAGCGTGGCGACCGTCGGTCGGACCGCGACAGCGACTGGTGATCCACGCCGGCGACCCGTTCGCGATCCTGGGCCTGGAGCGTCGATTCGACCTTCCTGACCCGCAGATCGCCGCGGCGTACCTGCGCACCGTGTCTCGTCTGCACCCTGACCGGGCGCGCGACGCGGTGGAGCGGGACGAGATGGTGCGTGCGTCGGCTGCGGCCGGCGAGGCGCGCCAGCGCCTGATGGACGAATCCTCCCGCGCCGAGGTGCTCCTGGAGCACCTCGGCGCGCGTCATTTTCTGCGTGCCTCGCCGTCGCCGGCGTTCCTGATGGAGACGCTGGAACTGCGCGACGCGATCGAGGAGGCGTTGGCCTCGGGTGACCCGGCGGCGCGGGATGCGGCGTCGCGGACCGTGTCGGCGCTGCGCGACGCGGCCCGCGCGGACCTTGCCTCGGGGCTCGCATCCGCGATGCCCGGGCAGGGCACGGGGGATGCCGTGGCACGCGCGGCGGATGCCTGGGTGCGGCTTCGCTACCTGGACCGCATGCGGGCGCGGCTTGCCGGCGACGCCTGAGCCTGCCGGAAGGCATGGGCCGTCCGGCTATACTCGTCGATCCGATGGGGCCAGTAGCTCAGCTGGCTAGAGCACACCCCTGATAAGGGTGAGGTCGAAGGTTCGAGTCCTTTCTGGCCCATTGGCCGCGCGGCGCTCCCCTCCACGGGGCCCCGCGCGGGGGTTTGGATTGGACCGTTCGCGCCGGGACGCGCGCCTCGGTGCGCCCGATCGCACCTATCATTTCCGCCCCGCGGCGCGCCCGGCAGCGCTCGCCGCGACCTTGACCAAAGCGCTGCCCACCACGGAGGCATGCCTGTGCGACGCGCCAAGATCTCGATCATCGGAGCCGGAAACGTCGGAGCCACCTGCGCCCACTGGGCCGCCGCCAAGGAGCTCGGCGACATCGTGCTGGTCGACATCCCGGACCGCGTCGGCGTGGCGCAGGGCAAGGCCCTCGACCTGGCGCAGTGCGGCCCGATCGAGCGCTTCGACGCGAACATCCTCGGCACCTCCGACTACAAGGACACCGCGGGCTCGGACGTGGTGGTCATCACCGCCGGCATGCCGCGCAAGCCCGGCATGAGCCGCGACGTCCTGATCGGCGTCAACGTCAAGATCGTGTAGGAGGTCACCGAGCAGGTGGCCGCGCACTCCCCGAACGCGATCCTCATCGTGGTCAGCAACCCGCTCGACGCGATGGTCTACACCGCGTGGAAGGTGTCGGGCTTCCCGACGCACCGCATCCTGGGCCAGGCCGGCGCCCTCGACGTGGCGCGCTTCCGCACCTTCCTGGCGATGAAGCTGGGCTGCTCGATCGAGGACATCACCTCGCTCCTCCTCGGCGGCCACGGCGACGACATGGTGCCGCTGCCCCGCTTCACGAGCGTGGCGGGCATCCCGATCGACCAGCTGCTCTCGCAGGCCGACATCGCCGAGTGCGTCGAGCGCGCCAAGGTGGGCGGCGGCGAGATCGTCAAGCTGATGGGCACCAGCGCCTATTACGCCCCGGCATCGGGCTCCATCCAGATGGTGGAGGCGATCGTCAAGGACAAGAAGCGGATCATCCCGTCCGCGGCGTACTGCGAGGACGAGTACGGCGTGGCCCCCGGCCAGAAGGGCAAGGGCTACTTCGTGGGCGTGCCCGTGGTGCTCGGCGCCAAGGGCATGGAGAAGGTCGTCCCGATCAAGATGACCCCCGACGAGTCGAAGCTCATGGCCGAGAGCGTCAGCCACGTGAAGGACCTGGTGGCCACGGTCCAGAAGATGTTCCCCGAGCTGGCCTGAGCCGGCCCCGGCCGTTCCGCCCAGTCCGCCGCCCGCCGGCGCCGCAGGCTTCTGCAGCGCCGGCGGGCGGCGTGCCGATTGGGGATGGATGCGCGGCTTCCGAGCCTCGGTGCTCTTCGATCCCGGTTGGCTGTTCGTGGTGGCGGGCCTGGTGCTCGTCGCCTCGGCGGCCCTGGTGCCGGCCACCTACGACCTCTGGGTGATGCGCACCCAGCTGAAGCACCTGGAGGCCCAGGAGCTGGAGAACGACCGCCGGCTGGCGGCCTACTCGCGCTTCGTCAACGACCTCGACCGCGTGGACCCGCAGCTGGTGCGGCGCCTGGCGGCCTCGCAGCTGAACCTCGTGCCCGAGGGCGAGCGCCCGATGATCGTGGCCTCGACCGTCGCGCGGACGCCGGCAGAATGGGTGGAGGCAAGCGTCGCACCGGTCCGTGCGGCGACGGTGCCGTTTCCCGAGTCGCTCCTCAGCCGCCTGACGCTCGGCCGCAAGTCGCTCTGGATCGGCGGGGCGGGGGTGATGTGCATCTTCCTGGGGCTGCTGTCTGCGCCCATCCGCATGCGCATGCCGCAGGCGCCGTCGCTCGACCAGGCGGGTGCCGCGGCGGCACGGATGCTGGGTGCCGGCGCGCCGGCGCTGGCGATCGCGGGCGTTGCGGCGGGAACGCATGGCGACGACAGCGCGCCGAGCGCGACGCCCGGCGTGCGGCTCGGGTTCGACCACCCGCACGAGCGCGACGACCTCGCGCACGGCGCGGACTGACCGGCTGAGCTTCGGAAAAATGGCAGTGCGTCGGGGAGCGGGGTACGCGCGCCCCTAGGGTGCGGGCGTGGCACGGGCACCTGCGGAGATTCCCGAGGCGATGCTGCGGCTGGCCCTCTGCGCCGGGGTCGGGCCGGCCTTCCTGCACGAGGCCGCGGCGGCGTTCGGCGGCTGGGAGGCGGTGGCATCGGCGGGTGCGGCGGACCTGGCGCGGGTGCCCGGGGTCGGTGCGGCGCGTGCGGAGGCGATCCGCGCGCAGCTCGACGCGGTGGATGCCGACGGCGAGCGTCGGGCGATGGAGCGCGCGGGCGTCCGGGCGGTGCTTGCCGGCGACGGCGACTACCCGCGCCTCATGGAGATGCTGCCCCGCATGCCGCCCATCCTCTGGGTGCGAGGTGACCTGCGGGCGCTTGCGGCGGATTCGGTCGGCATCGTGGGGGCGCGGCGCGCCACGGCCTACGGACGCGCGCAGGCGGGTCGCTTCGCGGCGGCGGCCGCGGCGGAGGGGATCGCCGTCGTGAGCGGCGGGGCGCGCGGCGTGGACGCCGAGGCCCACCGCGCGGCGCTGCGCGTCGGCGGGCCGACGGTGGCGGTGCTCGGCAGCGGGCTCGGCGACCCGTATCCGATCGAGCACGCGGCGCTCTTCGAGTCGATCGTGGAGGCAGGCGGGCTCCTCGTCAGCGAGTTCCCGACGCTCTTCCCGCCTCTTCCGGCGAACTTCCCGCGCCGCAACCGGATCATCTCGGCGCTGTCGATGGCGGTGCTCGTGGTGGAGGCGGGCACGACGAGCGGCGCGCTCATCACCGCGCGCCATGCCGTGGACGACCATGGTCGCGCGCCCTGCGCCCTGCCGGGGCCGGTCGACAGCCCGCGATCGGCCGGTTGCAACGCGGCGATCCGCGACGGGTGGGTGCAGGCGGTGCTCGACCCCGAGGACCTGCTGGCCGCGGTCGACGAGGCCGCGCGGCGGCTGGGGCCGCCGGCGCCGGACGCGGCCGGGGCCTCGGCGATCCCCGAATCGCTGCGCCCGCTCGTCGCGCGCGCGGCGGCGCTGCTTTCTCGTCGTCCGCGGATCGGCGACGAGGACCTGGCCGCGACGCTCGGCACGGACGTGCCCACGGCGCGCGCGGTGCGCACCTTCGCGGCACTGGCGGCCGCGGGATCGCGGCGCCGCGCGGGGCGGGCGCGCCGGACGGAGGTCGCCGGCCCCGGAGGTCAGTTCCAGCCGATGGCGTAGAAGATCGTCGAGAAGAACAGGTCGCTCAGGACGACGAAGATCACCGTCTGCACCACGGTCTCGGTGGTGGCGCGGCCGACGCCCGCGGCGCCGCCGGTCACCTTGAGGCCGTTGTAGCAGGCGACCAGCCCGAGGAGCAGCCCGAACACGCCGGCCTTCAGCAGTCCGGTCAGGAAGTCGGACATGCTGAGCTGGTTCAGGGTGTTGGAGACGTAGAGGTCGTAGGGGATGCCGAGCGCCGTGACGCCGACCACCATGCCGAAGAAGACCGCGGTCAGGTTGCTGACCACGGCGAGCGCCAGCAGGCTTGCCACCGTCGCGGCCAGGCGCGGCACCACCAGGTAGCGGACCGGGTTGAGGCCCATGGCCTCGAGTGCCTCGACCTCCTCGCCGACCACCATGGTGCCGAGCTCGGCGGCGATCGACGCACCGGCGAAGCCGACCATGACGATGGCGGCGACCAGCGGGCCCAGTTCGCGGAAGACCGCCACGCCGATCAGGTTCGCGACCTTGTCGGTCTGCCCGTATTCCTCGAGGGTGGGCGAGGTCTGCAGCGCCAGGATGATGCCGATCGAGCCGCTGACGAGCATCACGATCGAGATCGACCGCACGCCGACGCGGACGATCTGCGCGGTGATGCCGCTGGCGCCGATGCGCACCTGCCGGCGCACGAAGGCGCGCCACATCCAGCTGGCGGTGTCGTTGCCGAGCCACCACAGGGCGCCGACGAGCGCGAACACGGACGCCCAGAAGGCGATCCAGCGGTCGAGCAGGATGGTCGGGAGCGACCGGGCGGTGGCGGCGTCGGA
>JBJTJU010000189.1:0-14065 GCA_046096165.1 Phycisphaerales bacterium
CGGATCGTCGCGCGCCGCGCGCAGCGCGTGGTGAGCGCCTGCCCGACGCCGGGCCTGCCGAACTTCGCCGAGGCGACGGTCGGCATGCCGATCCGCCGCAGCGCCGTGGCGCCCGCCGGGCGCGCCGTCTGCCGCGGGGAGCTGGGGCTCGATCCCGTGCGGCCGACGCTCCTGGTGACCGGTGCGTCGCAGGGCGCGTCGAGCCTGAACGCGTTCATGGTGGCCTTCGCGCTGTCGCACCGCGACCTGCTCTCGCACTGGCAGGTGCTGCACCTGGCGGGCCCGCGCAGCGAGCCGTCGGCCGCGGAACTCGAGCTGGCCTATGCGCGCGCGGGCGTGAAGGCGCTGGTGCTTCCCTTCCTGAACGAGATGGGCCTGGCCTGGGGCGCGGCGGAGCTAGCGCTGAGCCGCGCGGGCGCCAACAGTGTGGCGGAAGCCGAGGCCAACCGCGTGCCGGCGGTGTTCGTGCCGTACCCGCACCACCGTGACCTGCACCAGGAGGCGAACGCAAAGCCGCTCGTCGATGCCGGTGCCGCGGTGCTCGCCTACGACCGGCTCGACGTCCAGGCCAACATGCGCTCGATCGGCGAACCGCTCGAGGCGCTGCTTGCCGACGGGCGGCTGCGCGACCGCATGGAGGAGGCGCTGCGGGCGCGCCCGATGGCCGACGCCGCCGAGGCGATCGCGCGCACCGTGCTCGGGGTGCGCGGCCGCGTCAGCGCGTGAGGGCGGCGCGCGGGTGCGCCGCGCGGCCCGGCCGCGTCACTCGATCGTCGGGAGCCACGCCGCCAGCAGGTCGATGACGGCCTCCAGGTCGGCCTTGTCGATCATCTCGGTGGTGGTGTGGATGTAGCGCGTGCCCGCGCCGAGGGCGACGCAGCGCGCACCGCGGCCCGACTTCTGGATGGCGGCGCCGTCCTGGCCCCCGCGCGGCAGGATCGCGCGCTGGTGCTTGATCCGGTGCTTGCGCGCCACCGTGCACAGGTCCTCGACCAGGCCGTGGTCGCTGATCATGCTCGAGTCCTGCACCATGACGGCGGCACCGTCGCCGTGCTTGGTGACGCGCTGCGAGTCGGGGACGCCCGGGGTGTCGCAGGCGAGGTTGACGTCGAGCCCCACCCCGATGTCCGCGCCCACCTGGTTGGCGGCGGTGGTCGCGCCGCGCAGGCCGACCTCCTCCTGGGTGCAGAAGGCGACGACGATGTCGGCCGAGTGCTTCTGCCCCGTGCGGGCGATCCGGCGCAGCGCCTCGATCGCCACGAAGCAGGCCATGCGGTTGTCGAGCGCCTTGCTCACCACCTTGAGCGGCGTCTCCATGAACGGCTGGTCGAGCACCACGTAGTCGCCGACCTTCACGGCCTTCTTCACGTCCGCCGCGGGCATCCCGAGGTCGACGAAGAACTCCTCGACCCCGGGCACCTTGGTGCGCTCGGCGTCGCTCGAGATGTGGATCGGCTTGCCGCCTGGGTTCATGACGCCGCGAAGGTCGCCGCCCGCGGTGGCCACCAGCACGCGGCTTGCGAACAGGTTGCGGGTGTCGAAGCCGCCGGCGGGGTTGAGCCACAGGAAGCCCTGGTCGTCCACGTGGCGCACGTAGAAGCCGATCTCGTCCATGTGCGCGGCGAGCAGCACGGTGGTGGCGCGCGTGCTGCGCGTGCGCGCGCCCCGGGTGCCCTTCGTGGCGCGCCGCGTGCAGATCAGCGATCCCATGGCATCGACGTGCGACTCGTCGAAGAGCCCGCCGCCGGCCTTGCCGAGGACGGTCTTCTCGACGAGCGCGCGCACGCGCTCCTCGCGGCCGGGGATGCCAGGGGTCTCGCAGAGGCGACGGAAGAGGTCGAGGTCGAGCTTCATGGGAGGGCGGGAATCGTAGGCGAACTATGCTTCCGTGATGGCCCGCGGACCGCTCCATGACGAGCATGAGCGATACGCGCGCGTCGAGGCGATGCGCCTCGGCGGCGTGGCGGTGGCCGTGGAGTGGATGCCCTACGGGATCGGCGACGCGGCGGCGGGTGCGACAGTCGACGCGCTGCCCGAGATCGTCGCCGGCTACGGGCTGCTCGAGCTTGAGTACGCCGCCTTCCGCCGCGGCGCGGCCGTGGTGGACCGCGGGACGCGCGGCACCGTGGCGGTGCGCGGCGCCGACCGGGTCGAGTTCCTGAACCGCATGCTGACGCAGGACCTGAAGGGCCTGGGCCCCGGCGAGGTGCGCTGCGGGTTCCTGCTCAACCGCAAGGGGCGGATCGATGCCGACGTGACCGTCGCCGACCTGCCCGCGGGTGCGGCCGGCGAGCCGCCCGTGACGCTCCTCGACGTCGACGTGCACGACGCCGCGCGCACGGCCTCGGCGCTCGGTGCGATGGTGTTCTCCGAGGACGTCGAGGTGCGGGAAGAATCCGGGGCGTGGGCGCGGATCGCCGTGCACGGGCCCGAGGGTGCCTCGCGTCTCTCGAATGCGGGCGCCGACGATTCGGCGCTCGAGTCGCTGAACACGGACCTCCGCGCCGTGCGCGCGACGATCGCCGGTGCGCCGGCGGTGCTCGTACGCCGCGACCAGTGCGGGTCGCCCGGGGTGGAGGTCTTCGTGCCCACTGACCGCGCCGCGCGCGCGTGGGATGCGCTGGTCGGGCAGCACGACGCCGCCGAGGGCGGCCGTCGCCGCGCGCGGCCCGCGGGCTGGCACGCCTACAACATCGCCCGCATCGAGGCGGGGACGCCGCTCCACCACGTCGACTTCGGCCCCGACAGCCTGCCGCACGAATCGGGCGTGCTCGCCGAGCGCGTGAGCTTCCGCAAGGGGTGCTACCCGGGGCAGGAGGTGGTGGCGCGCATGGAGAGCCTGGGCAAGCCGAAGCAGCGCCTCGTCGCGCTGCGGATCGCGGAAGACGCGCTGCCCACCGCTGGATCGCCGGTCTTCGAGCGCGGTGCCGACGGCGAACCTGGAAGTCCCGTGGGCGTCGTCACGAGCAGCTCGCTCAGCCCCATGCTGGGTGCGTCGAGCGTCGCATTCGCCATGGTGCGCACCGTGCACGCCGCGCCCGGCACGGTGCTCATGGTGCCCGCCGAGGGCGGCCGGGCCACCGCGACGGTGCAGGAGGGCCTGCGCTTCCTGGGGAACCGCCCGTGACCGCGTGGATCGCCGACGAGCCGGCCGTGCGCGAGGAAGTCGGCATGACGTGGACCGCGGACGCGGTGCTCCTGGTGGGCGGGGTGGTGGTGACCATCGTGCTGCTTGCCGTCTTCATCCCCTTCATGGTGCGCATCTGGCGCGAGGACGCGCCCTCGCGCCGGGCGCGGTCCGGGGGTGACCGATGAGCGCGCACCCGTATGTGCGCCTCTGCGAGGTGGGCCCGCGCGACGGGCTGCAGAACGAGCGGACGCCCGTCCCGACGGAGGCCAAGGTGGCCTTCGTCGATGCGCTCAGCGCTGCCGGCTCTCCCGAGATCGAGGTGTCGAGCTTCGTGAGCGCCAAGCGCGTGCCGCAGCTCGGGGACGCGGCCGAGGTGTTCGCGCGCATCGCGCGGTGGCCGGGCACCGTCTATTCGGCGCTGGTGCCCAACGAGCGCGGCATGGAGTCGGCGCTCGCCGCGCGCGTCGGCAAGGTGTCGGTGTTGGCGGCGGCGAGCGAGGGCTTCAGCCGCGCGAACACCGGCGGCACGATCGACGAGGTCATCGCACGCTTCGGGCCCGTGGTGCGCATGGCGCGCGCGGCCGGGCTTCCCGTGCGCGGCTACGTGAGCTGCGTGGTGCGTTGCCCCTACGACGGCGCGACGCCGCCGCAGTCGGTGCGCGCGGTCGTCGAGCGGCTGCTCGCCGCGGGGATCGACGAGATCGACCTCGGCGAGACGCTCGGCGTCGCGGTGCCGGACGACCTGGCGCGGCTCCTGGAGGGCGTGGCGCCCGCGGTCGAGCCCGGACGCGTGACCCTGCACCTCCATCACTCGACCGGTCGCGGCGCCGACAACCTGCGCGCGGCGCTCGCGCTTGGCGTGCGAAGCTTCGCTGCGAGCGCCGGCGGCCTCGGCGGCGGCCCGGTCGCCCCCGGGGCGCGCGGCAACGGGTCCCCCGCGACGGCGCTCTCGGTCTTCGAGGCCGAGGGCTACGCCGCGGGCGTGGATCGCGCGGCGGTGGCGCGCGCGACGTCGGCGATCCGCCAGGTCCTCGCCGACGCGGCGTCCTGACCCCACTCGCCGGCGCGCCGGACGAGCGGGGCGAGCGTCACGGCGTCGCCGCCGATCGTCGCCGCATGCGGCCTGCCGGGGAAGGTGAAGCTTCCCGTGTTGACGATCAGCCGTCCGCGCACCTGCCACGCGCCGCCCTTGTGCGAGTGGCCGCTCACGACCACGACCGGGTCCGGGTGCCCGGCGCCGCGGCGGGCATCGGCCGCGCGTTCCAGGAACCGCGCGGAGAGTTCGGGGAACATCCGCCACCAGCCGATCACCTGCGGGAACATCCACGGCCGCAGCGCCATGGCCGCCAGTTCGGCGAACGGGGCGCGCGCCTCCTCGATGCCGCGCTCGGCGAGCGACGCGGCGCGCGCGGCGGCCAGCGAGCGCTCGGGCTCGGGCGCGTCCGTGAGCGAGTCATGGTGCGCACGGAACGCCGACGCCAGGAACCCCGCATGCGGCACCCACGGCGCGATCGCCGGATGGAACGCGTGGCCGTGGGTGACGAGCACCGCACCCTCCGCGCGCCACGCGTGCAGCTCGCCGGTGCCGGGGTCGTGGTTCCCCTCGATGCGCACCAGGCGGACGCCGCGGCGCCCGCAGCGGTCGCGGAGTTCCGTCATCATCGCCGCCGCGCGCGCGGCGAAGCGCGGGCTCGCCTCCTCGGCGGCGTCGCCGTTGAGGATCAGCTCCTCGGCGCCGGCGAGGAGCGGCTCGATCGACGCCGGCGTCGGGGCGCCCGGAAGCCCCATGTGCAGGTCGGAAAGGACGAGGATCACGGCGGGATCGCCGCGGGAATCGCGGCGGGCGGGGAAGTGTAACCCGATGCGGACGTTGGACGCCTGCGGTGGCGTCCTGCGTCGGCGGGGGACCGGCGGGTGGCGTTACACTTTCCCGTCTCGCCGCTCCCGGCCCGTCCGGGGGCTCCCCATCCGAGAAGCCAGGGCGAGCCGCCGGCGCGTGCCGGCGAGACCGTGAGTCACCGTCGGAGCACGAACACCATGCAGACCCCCGAGATCGCCGTCACCGAGAGCGCCCCCAAGCAGCAGAAGCTCGTCATCGACTACAAGAACGTCGACGACCTGCGCCGCGTGCTCACCCCCAACGGCAAGATCGTCTCGCGCAAGCGCGCCGGGCTCAGCGCCCGTGACCAGGCCCGCGTCGCGCAGGCCATCAAGCGCGCGCGCTTCATGGCCCTGATCCCCTACGCCAGCCTCATCCCCTGAGGCCGGCCCAGCGGGGCAGCACGGCATCCCGGACGCCGCGGAGGGCGGAGATCGCACGCGCGGCCAGCACGCGCGAGCGCAGCCGTCGCAGGCCTTCGTCGGTCCGGCAGGCGCGGAGCCCCAGGGTCACCCACCGCCACGCGGCCGCCAGGTCGCGCCGGCGCAGCGCCGCGAGCGCCAGGTTGTGGTGGCAGATCGGGCAGGCCGGTTCGATGGCGAGGGCCCGCTCGCTGGCGCCCGCGCCGCCCTCCAGGTCGCCGCACTCGAAGCGCGCGCGTGCCAGGGCACGCCACACGTCGGCGCGTTCGCCGCAGGCGTCCGCAAGTTCCGGCAGGATCGCGGCCGCGTCCTTCCACATGCCGAGGGCCATCAGGAGCCCCGCCGCACGGGCGACCGCCTCGGGCGGCGTCGGCTGGTCATCGGGCGTCGGGCGGCCGGCGAGGAACGCCTGCATCGCGGTGCGCGCGTCGGCGAGCTTGCCGCGCCGGCATTGCGCCTCCGCAAGGTCAAGCTGGACGCCGGTGCGTTCCGGATCGAGCTTGAGGACGAGCTCGAACTCGAGCGCCGCGCGGTCGAAGCGCGAGGCGCGCAGTTCGAGCATGCCGAGCATGTGGTGCGCGCGGTCGTTGGCCGGCTCGAGTTCCACCACGCGGTGCAGCTTCTCCGCGGCCTCGCCGTCGCGGCCGAGGGTCGCCAGCAGCTCGGCGCAGCCGAGGAGCGCGGCGATGTCGCCCGGGTCCTCGCGCAGCACCTGCATGTAGTTCTGGAGGGCCTTCGGGTGCTCGCCCTGGCGCGCCAGGCAGCGCGCGTACATGGTGCGCACCTCGGGCATGTCGCCGTCGTGGCGGAGCGCCTCGCGCAGGCACCAGGCGGCGCGCGCGGTCTCGTTGGCGCCCTCCAGGCCGTGCGCCATGGCAATCAGCGAGAGGACCGGCTTCTCGACGAACTCCTGCGCCTCGTAGAAGGCGTCCTTGGCGTCCTCGAGCCGCTCCAGCGACACCAGGAGCGCCACCCGGCGGGCGTGGGACTCGTCGCGGCGACGGTCGAGCGACACCGCCTGCTCGACCATGCGCAGCGCGTTCGATTCGTCGCCCTCGGCCTCGCTGGCGCCGGCGGCCGCCAGGAGCGGCTCGGGGGCGTCGGGGTCGAGCTCGTGGCAGCGCAGGTAGGACTCGAGCGCCTCGCCGGCGCGGTCGGTCTGCTCGAGGAGCCGCCCGAGGTGGAAGTGCCACTCCGGGCGGTCGGGGTTGCGGACCAGCGCCTGGCGCAGCGCGGCCTCGGCATCGGCGAGCCGGCCGTTCTCGAAGTGACGGCGTGCCTCCTCGGCCCACTCGTCCCCGTCGCGCCACTCGCCCTGCGGCTCGCTCATCGGTGGAATCGTAGCACCGCTGCCCGGGAAGGCCCGTACATGTCGCTGATCCCCGCGATCCGCGCGCGTTCCCGGATGCTCAGTACACCTCGAGCATGCAGCGCCGGGTGGCGTGCACGCGGCGCTTGACCTGCTCGGTCGTCCACTGTGCGGCAGGCACCGAGGCCAGGTCGGCGTGGACGTCGAGGAACCCGCCGTGCAGGTTGCGCGCGGCGAGCATCTGGAAGATGCCGACCTGCATGCCGGCCAGGCCGCATACGTAGATCAGCGTGCGTTCGCTGCGCAGGAGCGACTCGAACTGGGGCAGGGTGCGGTCGACGTAGTGGTGCACGTACTCGCCCTTGCCGCCGTCGGGCCGGGCCTCGCGGCTGACCACCGGGTGGTAGCGGAAGCCGGGGTTGGCGGCCGCCACCTCGCGGAAGAACTCGTCGTAGATCAGGTCGCTCGAGTAGGGCGTGCCCATCACCAGGTGCACGGTGGAGCGGGTCGGCCGCCAGGAGGCACGGGCGCGGCTGCCCGCGGGCGGGCCGACGAAGAACTCATGGACGAAGCCGCGGAAGGGGGCCACGCCCGTGCCGGTGGCCAGGACGAGGTAGTCGTGCGCGTCGCGGTCGGACGGCAGCAGGAAGCGCTTGCCGTTGGGGCCGGCCACCGAAACCGGGTTGCCTTCGCGCAGGTCGCAGACGTGGTTCGAGCAGACGCCGACGAACAGCCGGTGGTCGGCCGGGTCATCCTTCTCGCCCTGCGGCTCGCGCTCGGCGAGCAGGCGCTTGCACGTGGTCGAGAGCACCTTGCCCTCGCCGTCCTCGCCGTAGGTGGGGCTCGCGATCGAGTAGAGCCGCACCTTGTGGGGCTTGCCGTTGGCATCGGTGCCGGGGGGCACCACCCCGAAGGACTGGCCGGCCTGCCAGACGCCCTCGAGCGGCGTGCCCGAGACGTCCACGCAGACGTGCCGCACGTACGAGGCCGACTTTCCCTTGGTGCACAGGCGGCTCTGCACCACCTTCGCGGTGACCGGGGCGGTGGGCAGCACCGCGTGCATGACGGCCTCCGGGAGGGCGGGTTCGCCCGGGCGGCGGGTGGCGGCGGATCCGGCGTCGGAAGCGGTCACGGTGCTCATAAGAATGGATATCTTATTGGCGCGTCGATCATTGAGGGATCGCCGCGCGGAACGCCGATTGGTCTCGGACACGCAGGTCACGGATTGACCTGTACCGACCGGCGTCAAGGGTTTCCCCATGGATCAGTTCCGCATTCAAGGCGGCCGCCGACTCAACGGCCGCGTCACCGTCGAAGGCGCCAAGAACGCGGCCCTGCCGCTCATGGCCGCCTCGCTCCTCACCACGGGGCGCATGCGCCTCACCAACGTCGGGCCGCTCGCGGACATCCGCAACCTGGGAACGCTCCTCGAGCGCCTCGGCGTCGCGGTGCACTTCGACGACGACACCATCACGCTCAACACGAGCGACGAGTCGTGCACCCACGCGCCCTACGAGGTCGTCAAGACCATGCGCGCGTCGATCTGCGTGCTCGGCCCGATGCTCGCCCGCCGCCGCCGCGCGGTGGTCAGCATGCCCGGTGGATGCGCCTTCGGCACGCGCCCGATCGACCTGCACCTGAAGGGCCTCGCCAAGCTCGGCGCGCGCATCGAGCTCGACGGCGGCAACGTGATCGCCAGCTGCGACCGCCTGAAGGGCGCCACCATCTTCCTCGGCGGCCCCAACGGCTCGACCGTCCTCGGCACCGCCAACGTGCTGAGCGCCGCCACGCTCGCCGAGGGACGCACGGTGATCGAGGCCGCCGCGTGCGAGCCCGAGATCGTCGACCTCGCCAACATGCTGAACCGCATGGGCGCGCGCATCCGCGGTGCCGGCACGCCCCGCATCGTGATCGACGGCGTCGAGGCCCTCGGCGGCTGCGAGCACCGCGTGATGCCCGACCGCATCGTGGCCGGCACCTACGCCATCGCCGCCGCGATGACCAACGGCGACATCGTCCTCGACGACTTCCCCTACGACAGCCTGCTCGCCGCGGTGGACCACCTGGCCGAGGTGGGCGTCCACGTCCAGAAGGTCGACCCGAATGCCGACGAGTCGCGCTGCAGCGTGCGCGTCTCCTGCAACCGCGTGCTGCGGCCCTCGATCATCACCACGCAGCCGCACCCCGGGTTCCCCACCGACCTTCAGGCGCAGTTCATGGCGCTGCTGGCCCTGGCCGACGGCAACTCGATCGTCACCGAGAAGATCTACACCGAGCGGTTCCTGCACGTGGCCGAGCTCTCGCGCATGGGCGCGCAGATCTACCGCCAGGGATCGACCGCGGTCATCAGCGGCGTGCGCCAGCTGCGCGGCGCGCCGGTGATGGCAAGCGACCTGCGCGCGAGTGCGTGCCTGGTGCTTGCGGGCCTCGCCGCCGAGGGCGAGACCGTGGTGAGCCGCGTCTATCACCTCGACCGCGGGTACTCGGGCATGGAGCGCGTGCTGACGGCGCTCGGCGCGAGCATCGAGCGCGTGCGCGAGACCAAGGCCGAGCCGGCCGAGGACGCCGTGCCTGCCATCCTTCCCTCGATCCGAGGCGCCGGACTCACGGCACGCGCGGCCCAGGGCGCGGTCACCAGCACGCCGGACGCCTGAGCCAGGCGGCCCGGGCCACCGCCCTCATCGCGCGCACAGGCGGTCGAGCATCACCGCGCTCGCAACGGCCACGTTGAGGCTCGGTGGGTCGTCGGCAAGCGTGCCGCCGCGCGTCGACATCGGGACGCGTGCCACCGCGTCGGCCCCCTCGAGGATCGCCTTCGACACGCCGGCCGCCTCGGCCCCGAACACCACCACCGTGCGCGGCGCGGGCGAGAGGGTGCCCACGTCCACCGCGCCCGGGGCATCCTCGGCGGCCACGATGCGGAAACCGTGCCGTGCGCGCAGGTCCCAGAGTGCCTGCGGCCAGTCGCGTGCGCGTGCCCACGGCACGTCGAAGACGCGGCCCATCGCCACGCGGATCGTCTTCCTGAGGAGCGGGTCGCTCGAGTTCGGCGAGAGCAGCACGCCCGCGGCGCCGAAGCTCGCGGCGTTGCGGAAGATCGCGCCGAGGTTGTCGGTATGCACCACGCCGTCGCAGGCGGCGAGCGTGCCGTCTTCCCCGGCGAGCGACGACGGGACCGGCTCGTCGCGGCGCACGCCGATGGCGAGCGCGCCCGAGTGCAGGCCGTAGCCCGAGATCTCCGTCACCGTGCGGTCGTCCGGGGCGAGGAAGACGTCGACCTCGGGCAGGCGGCGCAGCAGGTCGGCGAGCGACTCGAGCCCGTGCGGGTCGCAGAGCACGCTGCGCGGCACGCAGGGAAGGGCGTCGCGCGCCTCATCGCCCCGCTCGCGGGCCCGCAGCGCCGAGGCCAGGAAACGTGCCACCACGCGCGGCGTCTCGACGCAGCACAGCCCGTCGCGGCCGCGCAGGTCGGCGTCGCGCACCCCGCGGTACGGCGCAAGCCGGGGGTCCGCGGGATCGGCGGCGATCGTCGGCACGGGGAGCGCCCCGCCGGTCATGGCGCGGGCGATTCGCCGACCAGGAGGTCGGCCATGCGCTTCGAGGCGGCCTCGAAGCGCCGCGTGGACGCATCGAGCCGGCTGCGCAGGAGCTCGGCGAGCGCCGGCTGCGAGGCGAGGACCGCCCCGTCCCGCTGCAGCGCGAGCTCGATCGACTTCATCGCGTGGCGCCATTCGACCGCGCACTCGGCGTAGGCGCGCGCGAACTCCGTCCGCGCCTCGAGGGAGCGCGGCGATGCGTCCGGCCCGCCGAGGAGCCCGAACGGGTTGGTGACCGCCTCGCGCTCGGTGGCGGAGAGTTCCTGCGCGGCGATCGCGAAGTCGGCCGCGAAGCGCTGCAGGTCGGTGACCGAGCCGTCGGCGCCGAGCAGCAGGTCGGCCAGCTCGCCGCCCGTCACCCGCATGTGCCGCATGCGCTCGATGGCGCGCGTCGCCAGCGCATCGGCCTGGTCGGCGCGATCGAAGCTCATCGCGGAAAGCGCGTCCAGGTCCGCCTTCGCCTGCCGCATCTGCGGCACGACCGCCGACTGCGGCGCGTCCTTCGCCGTGCCGAGCTTGGCGATCGCCGAGTCGGCGGCGGCGCGCGCGGCCTTCAGCTCCTCCTGCCACTTCGTGCCGTCGTCGCGCACGCGGTCGGTGAGCGTGCCGGCCGTGGTCCGCAGCTCGCGGAAGCGGGCGGAGATCTCCTCCCCGATCGTCTCGATGCGCGCGGGCAGGCCCGTGCCCGGCTCGTCCGGTGCCCACGACTTCATGAGCTCGCGGATGCGCCCGCCGAGCGTCAGCCCGAAGTAGGCCTTGAACGCGTCCGCGTCACGGGCCCGGAACTCGGCGCCCGCGCGCACGGGACGGTCGTCGGCGGCATCGGAACTCCGGCGCGCGTCGATCTCGCCCGTGTCCCAGACCTCGATCTGCGTGTCGCCGCTGATGGAGCTCGGGCCACGTCCCATCCTGGCGGCCGCGTACAGGGGCACGGCACGCGAGACGCGGATGTGCACGTCGTAGCCGCTCACTTGGCCGTCCGTCGTCCGGGGCTCGATGCGGTCAAGCTCGCCGAGCGGCATGCCGCCCACCAGGATCGGCGAGCCCTCCTTCAGGCCGTACACGCCCTGCTCGCTGGTGAAGCGGACCACGTAGGGCACGAGGCCGCTGCGCTGCCACGCGGTCCATGCCCAGACGCCCGCGACCGTCGCGGCGAGCGCGACCCCGACCCCGAAGCCCGCGACGACGTTGTTGCGTTCCCGCGCCACGCGTCACTTGCCGGCGGGCGCCGGCGCGGCCGGGGCCGGGACGTCGATCGGCGCGGCCACCGTGCCCTGGTCGGAGGCGGGCATGCCCATCCCCTTGAAGTCGGCCTGCAGCACGTCGAAGAGCCGCTTCTGCGCCACGTCGTAGCGGTCGATCGCCGCGATCACCGAGCCCTGGATGGCGTCGCGGAACCGGGCGTCCTTGGTGAAGCGGTCGGGCGAGTCGCGCAGCGCGGACTCGAACGTCTCGCCGGCCACGCGCAGGTCGGAGCTGGCGATCGCGAAGGCGCGCGCCGACTCGTAGAGGTTCTCGCGGCCGAGCTCGTCGCCGCTCGGGCGGTACAGCAGCTTCCACGGGCTGCGGCGCACCTCCATGCTGGCGAGCTTCACCTGGGCGCCGGCCTGGCGCAGGTCCCAGAGCAGGGCGCGCAGGTCGGGGATGCGCGCGCCGAGCTCGGCGTCGAGCGTGTCCATCGCCGAGGCGAAGCGGTCCGCGCCCTTCACGCCGCTCTCGAGCAGGTCGTCGATCTGCTTGAGGTTCTTCTCCTTCAGGTGCGCGAGCGACTCGCGCGCGTCCTTCGCGGCCGCGCCCACGTCGTCCATGGTGGCATCGAGCTTGCGCATCGAGCTGGCCGCGTCGCCGAGGCCCTCGGCGATCTTCGGGCGCCACGCCTCGTAGTCGGTGCTGAGCTTGGAGACGGTCTGGTTGGCGTCGCGCAGGATGGGCACCA
The DNA here is from genome assembly GCA_046096165.1 of Phycisphaerales bacterium. Classification (GTDB taxonomy): domain Bacteria; phylum Planctomycetota; class Phycisphaerae; order Phycisphaerales; family SM1A02; genus UBA966. The sequence continues at coordinate 12,273 of JBJTJU010000189.1, forward strand.
CGCGGTCGGGGTACTGCACCTTGGCGAAGTCGTTCAGCGCGCCGGTGAAGGCCACGAGGTCGGCGAACATGCGGTCGGCGTTGCTCGCGTTCGCGGGACCGACGATGGTGGCGAGCAGGCCTCCGCTCTTGCGCGCGTCGATCTGGTCGCCGGGGTTCATGCGCCCGCCGGCCTCGGTGCCCAGGCTCGAGAAGTTGAGCCAGCTGAAGTTCCCCAGGAGCGGCTGCGACCGGATCACCACCGCGTCCTTGTGCAGGGCGATGTCGGCGCGCATCTCGATCTCGACCTCGATGCGCTGCTCCTCGAACTTCTGGACGATCTCGGTGACCCGGCCGACCTTCAGGCCCGCCACGCGCACCTCGGAGCCGATCTCGACGCCGCCGACGCCGTCCTCCATGGTGAAGACCACCACGTCGTCGGTCATCCGGCTGCACGCCGAGGTCTTGCTGAGGACCAGGATGATCACGAGGGCGAGGAGCGCGCCGGTGAGCAGGAACGCTCCCGCGCGGATCGAGTTGCTGTAGCCGGTTCCGTCGCTCATGGCGGGGCGGAGGGTATCAGGAACCCCTCCCCGGGGCATCATCCCCCGAGTTCATCCCTTGAGCATGTCCTCGTTGGACGGGAAGCGCTTCAGGGCGGCAAGCAGCTGCTCCATCTGCACGTGCGGCGGCGCGTTCATCAGGCGCCGCCGCAGCGCGGTGACCGTCTTCAGCTCGCGCTCGGGCATGAGGAGGTGCTCCTTGCGGGTGCCGCTCTGCGCGAGGTTGATCGCCGGGAAGACCCGGCGCTCGGCGATGGTGCGGTCGAGGATGAGCTCCATGTTGCCGGTGCCCTTGAACTCCTCGAAGATCACCTGGTCGGCGCGGCTTCCCGTGTCCACCAGGCAGGTGGCGATGATGGTGAGGCTGCCGCCCTCCTCGCACTTGCGCGCGGCGCCGAAGAGCTGCTTCGGCACCTCCAGCGCGCGGCTGTCGACGCCGCCGGACATGGTGCGCCCGGAGCTGCCGTAGCGGCGCGAGTTGTTGAAGGCTCGCCCGAGGCGCGTGAGGCTGTCGAGCAGCACCACCACGTCCTTGCCCGCCTCGACCATGCGCTTGGCGCGCTCGATGGCGAACTGCCCGAGCGACAGGTGGCGGTCGAGGTCCTGGTCGTTGCTCGAGGCCAGGACGTGCGCGGGCACGTTGCGCTTGAAGTCGGTGACCTCCTCCGGGCGCTCGTCGATCAGCAGGGCGATCAGCTCGATCTCGGGGTGGTTGTGCTTGATGCCGAAGGCGATGTTCTGGAGCAGGATGGTCTTGCCGGCCTTCGGCGGCGCGACGATCAGTCCGCGCGTCCCGAACCCGATCGGGCAGAACATGTCGATCAGCCGGCACGCGGGCGGGCACCCCCGGTGCTCGAGCGAGATGCGCGGCTGTGGGTCGAGCGCGGTGAGTTCCGCGAAGGGCTTGCGCCGGCGGTACTCCTCGGGGGTCATGCCCTCGATGGAGACGAGGCGGCTGGCCACCATGCGCCGCTGGCGCGAGCGGCGTGACTGGCGCTCCTCCACCTCGACGACGATCGCGGCACCCGGCGAGACGCCGTGCTCCTGCATGAACTCGGGGAGGACGAAGGGATCGGCCTCGCGCTCGACGAGGCCATCCGAAAACTGCCTGATTCGACCCTCGGGCGACCCCTTCATCGCCTCGAGGATCCCGCTGACCACTGTCATGGGTTGTTCCTTGCGCCGGACCGGCCGATGCGAATGCATCTCCGGTGAGGTCCGCCGATCCGGGCTGTGCGTGGTGCCGTCTCGG
>JBJTJU010000190.1:0-9540 GCA_046096165.1 Phycisphaerales bacterium
CGAGAGCTCGCGCGACAACGACCTGTACCGCGCCACGCGTCCCTTCATGGTGCCGCTCGACGGCGGCCCGGTCGAGCGCGTGACCGATGCCTTCGGCGGCCACCCCGTCGCCACGGCCGACGGCAAGGCCGTCATCCTGGAGCGCGGCGGCAGCGCCTGGAGCCGGCGCGCCTACCCGGGCCCCGCCCAGCGCGCGGTGTGGATGCTCGACCGCGCGACCGGCGCGTTCACCCCGCTCCCCACCTGGCCCGGAAACGACGGGTGGGCCTTCCCCGCTGGCACGGACCTCATCTACCTGACCGACCGCGGCAACGGCCGCAGCGTCAACGTGTGGCGGAAGCCGATCGCCGCCGCCGCCGGCGAGGCGGGCGCCCAGCTCACGAAGTTCGACGACGACGTGCGCGAACTCACCGTGTCGGCCGACGGCCGCATGGCGTTCCTCACCAGCTGGGACGGCCTGTTCCGGCTGGTGAGGAACGCCATCCGGCCGTCGGCCGACACGGTGAGCTCGCGCACGTCGTCGTCGAACTTCGTGAGCTGGGTGCCCGCCTCGCCGGCGGCGGCGGAGATCGGCTTCCGCCAGACGTTGACGCTGCGGCCGTTGCCGCGGTCGGTCAGGTAGATGAGGTCGCTGCCCGCGGCGAAGGCCCATCCGTCGTTTCCGGGCCAGTCGGTGAGCGGGGTGAACGCGCCGGTCGTGCGGTCGAGCATCCACACGTCGCGCTGGTCGGGGCCCTGGTAGGCGCGCCGGCTCCAGGCGCTGCCCCCGCGCTCCATGATGACGGCCTTGCCGTCGGCCGTGGCCACGGGGTGTCCGCCGAAGGCATCGGTCACGCGCTCGACCGGGCCGCCGTCGAGCGGCACCATGAAGGGACGCGTGGCGCGGTACAGGTCGTTGTCGCGCGAGCTCTCGAAGTACGCCACCGCCCGTCCGTTGGCGTCGACGCCGCAGCCGGACAGGATGGCGGCGCCCTCGCCGAAGGTGAGCTGGCGCACCGCGCTGCCGTCGCTCTTCATGATGAAGAGGTTGCGCCCGCCGTCGCGGTCGCTGTCGAAGACGATGCTGGCGCCGTCCGGGCTGAACGCGGAACGACCTTCGTTGGACGGGTTGGCGGTCAGGCGCACCGCGGGGCCGCCGGACCCCGGCACCTTCCAGAGGTCGCCGCGCCAACTGAACGTGAGGACGGTGCCGTCCGGGCTGGTGGCGGGGTAGCGCGGCAGGTTGACGGTCTGGGCGTCAGCGGAGGCGGCGGCCAGCAGCGCGGCCACGGCGGACCAGGGGGTGGCGAACACGGCGGGAAGTCGACGGGCGAAACGGGTGGCCACGGGATGTCTCCTGGAGGGACCGAACGGCAGGAAAGACGACCGTGTACGGGGAACCGGGGGGTACGCGCAAGCGCGGCGTCGTAAGTCCTATAACCACATTCTTGAAATCTTGCCCGGGGAACTTGCCTGCCGGGTCCGTGAATTCGACTGTCGGTCCCGTGTGTGCATCTGCCCTGGGTGGCCGCGCAACCGACGCGCGGCCGGGAACCCCCAGCGGCGAACCCGAGGACCGACCCCATGAGCGACTCCCTGCCCCGACCCTTGCCTTCCGTCAACGCCCTGCGCGCGCACCTGAAGCTCCTCGAACGCGGCGTCAACGACGCGCGCACGAAGCGCGTCGGGCCGACGACGCCCCCGCACACGGCGCGCGCCAACGCCGCGTTCCCCGGCACGCGACCCATGCCCGCCGTCGCGGCCGCGAAGGCCGCCCAGCGGCCGATCCCCCCGACCTTCCGGCTGCCGCCACGCCCCGCCTCGGACAAGCCGAAGGCAAAGGCGAAGGGCAGCGCCGACTTCGCGGCGTTCTTCGAGGACGTGAAGCGCCGCGCGGCGAGCTGATCGCGCGCCGGCGCGTGCGCAGGCGGCGCACCCGCTGACGGCGCACTCAACCCCAGGGTGACTGACGGGCGGCGATGGTGCCATGCGTACCATCGCCGCCCATGCGTTCCGAATCGCTCGCGTTCCTGCGGAAGCTCCTCGACACCCCGAGCCCATCCGGCTTCGAGCGCGACGGGCAGCGCGTCTGGCTCGACTACGTGCGTGCGGCGGGCGCAACCCGCACCTGGAACGACGCCTACGGGAACTGCTTCGCGGAACTGGCACCCACCGTGCCCGCGTCCGGCGGCACCCGACCGTTCACCGTCGCCGTCTGCGGCCATGCCGACGAGATCGGCGTCATGGTCAACCACGTGGATTCGAACGGCTTCGTGTGGTGCCGCGCGATCGGCGGCATCGATGCGGGCTCGATCGTGGGCAAGCGCCTGCAGTTCCGGTCATCCGTGCCCGGCGTGGCCGACCCCGTGCTCGGACTGAGCGGCGCGACGGCGATCCACCTGCAGGACCGCACCGGCGAGCCCAAGGTGCGCAAGATGCACGAGCTCTTCGTCGACATCGGCGCCAAGGACGAGGCCGAGGCGCGCGCAAAGCTCAACGTCGGCGACCCGGGCACGTTCCTCGACGGCAGCATGATGCTCGGCGAGCACCTGATCGTGGCGCGCGCGCTCGACAACCGGATCGGCACCTGGGTGGCCGCGGAAGCGCTGCGTCTCTGCGCGGCGCAGGCGGAACGCCGGGTGCGCGTGGTGGCGGTGAGCACGGTGCAGGAGGAGGTCGGGCTGCACGGCGCGACGATGGTCGCCGACAGCCTTCGGCCGGACGTGGCGCTGGTGACCGACGTCGGGCACGCGACCGACAGCCCGGGCATCACGCACGCGCAGCATGGGCAGTTCAAGGTGGGGCTCGGCCCCAAGGTGGCGATCGGCGGCGCCATGCAGCCGGAGGTGGTGGCGCGGCTCCTGGCGACCGCGGAACGGCTGTCGATTCCGGTGCAGCGCGCGGCGACGCCGGGCTCGAGCGGAACCGACACCGACTCGATCTTCCTGGCGGCCGGGGGCATTCCCTCGGGGCTGGTCAGCTTCCCGATTCGCTACATGCACACCACCGTCGAGATGGGCGACCTGCGCGACCTCGAGCGGATCACGCAGGTGTTCGCGGGCTTCTGCGAGGGGCTCACGGGCGGCGAGCGGTTCGCGCCGGCGCTCTGAGGCGGGCGCCCGCGGCACGAGCGGTATCCTCGGCCCGCGAGATGATCCAGTTCTTCTCCGTCGCCCTGCGCAACATGAAGACGGTGGGGACGGTCTGCCCGAGCTCCCCGATGCTGTCGCGGGCGCTCGCCGAGGTGGTGGACGCCGCCCCGCAGCCGCGTCGGATCCTGGAGGTCGGTCCCGGCACCGGTCCGGTGACGCGCGAGCTCCTGCGCAAGCTCGGGCCGCGCGACGTCCTGGACATCGTCGAGCTGAGCCCGGAATTCTGCGACGACCTCGAGCGCAAGGTGCTCGGGCCGTGGCGGGGCCTCGGCCACGGGGCGCAGGTCACGCTGCACAACGCCGCCATCCAGGACGTGTCGCTCGAGGAAGCCTCGTACGACTGCGTGGTATGCGGCCTGCCGTTCAACAACTTCGACGTCGACCTGGTGCGGTCCATCATGGACCGCATGCTCGAGCTCCTGAAGCCGGGCGGGGAGCTCACCTACTTCGGCTACGTGGGCGCGAAGGTCGCCAAGCGCGCGGTCTCGGCAGGCACCGGCCGCGACAACATCGACGCGATCGAGCAGCTCGAGCGCGACCTGCACCTCGCGCACGCCGGCACCCGCCGCATGGTGCTCGCGAACATCCCGCCGGCCTTCGTGCGCCGGCTGCGCAAGCCTTGAAGGACGTCCAGGACCACTTCTTCCGCCTCGCGAAGGAGGAGGGCTACCGCGCGCGCAGCGCGTACAAGCTCACCGAGATCGACGACCGCTTCCGCATCCTGCGTCCGGGGGCGTGCGTGCTCGACCTCGGCGCCTGCCCCGGGAGCTGGATGCAGGTGGCCGCGCGGCGCGTCGGCGACCGCGGCGTGGTGGTGGGGATCGACCTGAAGCCGATCGACCGGCGGGGCCTGGGGCCGAACGTCCATCCGATGCAGGGCGACGTGCATGCGCTGGTGCGCGAGGACCTGCCGCCCGCGATGGAGGGCCGGCTCTTCGATGCCGTGATCAGCGACATGGGGCCGGACACGAGCGGCGTGCCCATGGCCGACAGCGCGCGCAGCGTGCAGCTCTGCCACGCGATGCTCGACCGGCTGCCGTTCCTGCTGCGCACCGGCGGGCATGCGGTGATGAAGGTCTACGAGGGCGCCGACTACCCCGCGATGCTGCGGCGCGCGCAGGGCCTGTTCGACGAGGCGCGCGGCTTCAAGCCGAAGGCGAGCCGTGCCGAGAGCGTCGAGATGTTCGTGGTGTGCCGCGGCTACCGCGGGCCGGCGCACGAGGCAGGCGCGGCCCGCGACCCATCGCTGCCGAAGGGCAAGCCGAGCTCGGGCTGGAGATAGGAGCCGGGCTGCAGCACGCCGAGCCGGCGGCCGGCTTCCTCGACGTTGGCGCGCGAGTTGAACGCGCTGATGCGGAAGAAGCCCTCGCCGTGGCGGCCGAACCCTGCGCCCGGCGTGACCACGAGCTGCGCGCGGGAGAGCAGCAGGTCGAACGCATCCCAGCTGGCCATGCCACCCGGGCACTCGACCCAGACGTAGGGGGCGTGCTCTCCGCCCCACGTACGCAGGCCCTGGGCCACGCACGCCTCGCGCAGGATGCGCGCGTTCCCCATGTAGAAGTCGACCAGGCCGGCCATCTGCGCCTGCCCTTCCGGGGTGCAGAGCGCCGCGACGGCACGCTGCACGGGCCAGCTCACGCCGTTCGAGCAGGTGCTCCAGCGCCGCGTCCACAGCCGGTGCAGCGGCACGCGCTCGCCCGTCCGCGTGCGGCCCTCGACCGCCTTCGGCACCACCGTGTACCCCGCGCGCACGCCCGTGAACCCGCCGTTCTTCGAGAAGCTGCGGAACTCGATGGCGCACCGCTCGGCACCCGGGATCTCGAACACCGACCGCGGCAGCGCGGGGTCGCGCACGTACGACTCGTAGGCCGCGTCGTAGCAGAGGAGCGCATCGTGCTCGAGCGCCCAGCGCACCCAGCGCTCGAGCTGCGGGCGCGTGATCATGGCGCCGGTCGGGTTGTTCGGGAAGCAGAGGTAGACGACGTCGACCGGCGTGCGCGGGGGCTCGGGCACGAAGCCGTTCTCCGGCGTGCCCGCGAGGTAGGTGAGCCCCTCGTAGCCGCCGCCGGGAAGGGCCGGCCCGGTGTTCCCCTGCATCACGTTGTTGTCGACGTACGCGGGATAGACCGGGTCGCACACCGCGATGCGGTTGCCGCCCTCGGCGGGCGTGCCGGACGCGAGGATCTCGACGAAGGCGCTGGCGTCGGGCTTGCTGCCGTCGGAGAGGAAGATCTCGTCGGGGGCGATGTCGATCCCGCGCGGCGCCCACTCGGCCGCGACGATCGCCTCGCGCACGAACGCATGGCCCGTCGCGGGGCCGTAGCCCTGGAACGTCTCGCGGCGCGCCAGTTCCTCCACGCCCGCGTGCATGGCGGCGATCGCGGCCGGCGGCAGCGGCTCGGTCACGTCGCCCACGCCGCAGCGGATGATGCGCGGCGCGAGGTCGGGGTGCTCCGCGGCGAACGCGTTCACGCGCCGGCCGATCTCGGGGAAGAAGTAGCCGGCGGCCAGCGTGAGGTAGTGGTCGTTGACGAGCGGCATGGGCGGTGGGGACGCGCGGTCGCGCGCGATGGCGTGCGGCGCGTCGCCGCGGATCAGGGCGAGGAGAACAGCGACCCGTACTCCATCGGGTTGTCGACGATGCTGATGATGACCGCGGCATCGACGTTGCGCATCACCATGCGGTTGGTGCACGTGCCGAGCGTGGCGTGCAGCGTGTCCTGGTCGTTGCGCGAATCCATGATGCGCCAGTCGCCGCCCGTGACGCGCGCGGCCACCTTGCCGTTCACGCAGTCGACGTCGAAGCGGCCGCACGTGCCGTGGAACGCCCGGAAGACGATGTCCGCGCCGCGGTTGACGATCGAGACGTCCTCGGTGATCGCCCACGGCGTGAAGACGCGCACCTCGCCGTCGGTGGTGACCACGTCGGCGCCGCCGCGGTTCTCGTAGACCTGGACCTTGCCGTCGCGGGTGCGCACGCGGACGCGGCGCACTTCCGGCAGCTCGAGGTCGATGTGCGTGCGGTGCAGGAACGACTCCGGCGACGTGGACGTGCCGCGCACCACGAGCCTCGGCACGTCGCCGCCGCGCTGCACCTCGGCACGGACCTCGACCTGCTTCAGCGACTCGAGCGCGTCCTCCTTGCGGGCATGGCCGTGGCGCGCCAGCACCTCGACGTTGATGAGCGCCTCGCCCTTGGTGTCGCGGCCGCCGCGGATCACCACGTCGCCCGAGAAGGTCTCGATGTCCACGTCGACGATGCCGTCCACCGGCAGCGCGTACATCCGCTCCTCGCGCTGGGCGCCGTCGAAGGTCGCGTCGATCGCGTGGCCGGCCCCCGTCAGGCCGCGCTCGAGCGAACTGCTGCCGTTGCAGGCGGCGAGCGCTGCGGGGAGCGCCGCGGCCGCGAGTGCGATCCATGCGCGCGCGGGCGGAATCGGGATTGGCATCCACGCATTCTACGATGGCCCCATGGTCACGCTCGCCGCATCGATGGCTGCCCTGCTCGTCGCGCAGGCACCCGGTTCCCCGGTGCCCACCGACCGCATCCGCATCACGCTGCCCGCCGATCGCGCGTCGCTCCTCGGCGGTGGCCCGGCGGCCGGCCGGATGCTGCTCCTCCTGTGCTCGGACACGCAGGTGGGGCCGCGCGCGCGCCCGCTGGACGCGCCGTTCTTCCGGGCGCCCCAGCCGATGTACTCGGTGCCGGTCGAGCGGCTGGTCCCCGGGCAGGCGATCGAGCTTGGCGCGGACGCGCTGTCGTTCCCGGCACCGGTCGCCGAGCTCGACGGCACGTTCCGCGTGCAGGCCGTCTTCGACCGCTTCACCGACGAGCCCGGCCCGGACGCGCCCGGCAACCTCGCCAGCCTCGTGCAGACGGTGACCTTCGGGCGCGCCACGTCCGATGACGTCACGCTCGAACTCGTGGACGCCCTGGAGCCAGAGCCCCTGCCCTCGGCGCCGAACCTGCGATGGTTCGAGCTTCGCAGCGAGCTGCTCTCGACCGCACTCGGCCGGCCCGTCACGATGCGCGCCGGCGTCGCGTTGCCGCCCAGATGGGACGACCCCGACCATCGCCGCCGCATGTTCCCTGCCGTGTACGTGGTGCCGGGCTTCGGCGGGCGGCACACCGGTGCCGACACGTTCGCACGCATGCTGTCGACCCCGGGCAGCACGCCGGTGGTCCCGCAGGCTGCGTGGATCGTGCTCGACCCGGAGGGCCCGCTCGGCCACCACGGCTTCGTCGACAGCGCCGCCAACGGCCCGCGCGCGCGGGCACTGGTCGAGGAGTTCATCCCGGCGCTCGAACGGCAGTTCCGGCTGGTGCGCCGCCCGGAGGCGCGGATCGTGACGGGCCATTCGAGCGGCGGATGGAGCGCGCTCTGGCTGCAGCTGACGCACCCGGAGACCTTCGGCGCCTGCTTCGCCAGCTCGCCCGACCCAGTCGACTTCTCGCGCTTCCAGACGAGCGACCTCTACCGCGATGCCAGCCTCTTCACCGCGGCCGATGGCCGAGACCGGCCGTCGTACCGCGAGTTCGTCATGGATGCGGTCGAACGCACGTGCATGACCGTCCGCCAGGAGGCATCGATGGAACGCGTGCTCGGCCCGGATCGAACGAGCGGCCAGCAGTGGGATGCCTGGAGTTCGTGGTGGAGCGCGGTCGACCCCGCCACGCGACGGCCGCGGCCGATGTTCGATGCCGTCACCGGCGAGATCGACCGCACCGTGATCGAGTCGCAGTGGTCGCGACACGACCTTCGGCGCGTGGTGGAACGCGACCCGGACACCTACGTCCCGCTCCTGCGCGAACGCGTGCGGCTCCTCTGCGGCACGCGGGACGGGTTCTTCCTGGAACGGGCCGTGGAGGGACTGCGCGACGCGGTCGACGCGCTGGTGAAGGCGCGCGCCGCCACTGCGCGGCCGTTCCCCGCCGGGCCGGGCTACATTGAGCTCGTCCCGGGGCAGACCCACGACACCATGGCCGACGTCGCGCTGATGCGCTGGCACGGCGAAATGCGCGCCCACCTAAAGACCCACGGACTGGATTGAAGAACCCCATGACGACCGCCCGAACCATCGCCCTGGCCTCCGCCCTGATCGCCACGCTCGCCGCGCCGCCCGCGCGGGCGCAGGAGATGCCGGACTTCGTGGAGTTCACCCAGCCGCAGGGCCCGCGCATCCGCGCCGTGATGAGCGGCGCGGACTTCGACGCCGCCATGGAGGCGGTCGGCTTCGACGAGGGCCAGCGCACGACGGCGGGGTCGATGTTCGACGACGCGCAGGCGCGCATGTTCGAGGCGAAGCGGGCGGCCGATGCGCAGGCGCGCGGCGTGGGGCTCTTCGACCGGTCCGCCCGGGCCGTCGAGGAGCGGAGCAAGGCGGCCCGCGAACTGCGCACGCGCATGCTGGCCACGGTGGATGACCTCTTTGCCGCGCTCGGGGCGGTGGCGACGGCCGAGCAGCAGCCGGCGCTCGCGCGCGAGCGTGCGAAGGCGCGTCGCAGCACCATCCGCGCCACCATGCCGCCGGCTGGCTTGGGCGTGCGCGTGGCGTCCACGGACGTCGATGCATCGCTGTCGCGCGCCGGCATCGACCCGGCGGTGGTGACGGCGGCGTCACGCGCCACGGCGCCCCTCGACGAGCGCTTGGAGTCGGCACTGGTGCGCGCCGCGGACGCCCGCGACGCCTCCGACCGCGCGGCTGCGCAGGCCCGCGAAGGAAAGGGAGACCGCGAGGCGGAACGAAAGGCGATGCGCGAGGCCTACGCTGCCGTCGGTCAGGTGCATCGCGATGCGCTGGCCGCCGTGGCCGCGGCGCTGCCGCCGGCGGACGCACGCGCGGTGTGCTCGACCGCCGCGCGCCGGATCTGGCCGGCGACGTCCGACGCGCGTGCGCCGGAACGGGCGATCGGCCAGCTGCTGGGCGACGACCTGCCCGCCGAACGGCGCGCGGCCATCGAGGCCATCGCCGCGACCTGGTGGGCCGCATGGTGGCCGGCCACGCTCAAGATGGCCGAGGCATCCGAGCAGGGAGGCCCATTCACGAACAAAAAGGCGCTCGATGAACCGCGCCGTGCCGCCGACCGCGCCGCCTGGCAGGCGCTCGCCGGTGCCGACGAGGCCAACCGCGACTTCCACCTCGCCAACGCCGAGGCGAAGCCGGACGGAAAGCAGACGATGCTGGGCGGAGGCCGCGGCGGGCCGTCCCTTCCCGGCCGCGAAGGCAGCGGTGTCGCGGGCGGCGAAGCCATCGAGGCGGTCGGCATGATGATCGCGTCCACGGTCACGGTGGCAGCCACCCCGTCCGAGCCGGGCGAGGCCGTGCCCGCCCCGCCCGAAGCAGGCGAGAACAACGTGATGACGTTCACGCTCGATGCGTCGGACCTCCAGGGCGGCGCGATCGTCCT
>JBJTJU010000191.1:0-8402 GCA_046096165.1 Phycisphaerales bacterium
AGCGCCAGCACCTCGGCCGGGCGCGCGAGCATGATCCACGCGGCGTCGTAGCCCGGGCCGGGGCCCGCCAGGAACGTGATCGACCCGGTGCCGAGCGCGCGGTCGGTACGCGTGCGCACGAGCTCGATGCGCCGCAGCGCATTGAGGTTCGCCGAGTAGACGGTCGGGGACACCAGTCCGCGCCGGCGCAGCACGCGACGGTCGGTGAGGACGTACACGCGGCTTGCCCACTCGGCCACCGCGACGGCCAGGCGCACGAGCACCGCGCCCACCGCGGCCTGGCCGATCGGGATCGCCCACGACAGCCCCGAGGCGCCGCTCGCCGCGGCGGCGATCGCCGCCACCAGCATGGCGAACGCGCTCCAGCGCGCGGAGCGAAGCGCGATCCACAGCGGGCTCGGGCGCCACGTGCCGATGATCACCTCCCCCGGCTCCAGCATGGTGGCCGCGAAGAGCGGGATGCCCGCCGCATCGAACGCCGTCGTCGCGAACGCGGCGCGGCCGTCGCGCGCGTGGGGACCGATGCTCACCGCGGCGGGCCCTCCGGGTGCAGCACGCGCACGTCTGGCAGGTTGCGGAAGCAGCCGTCGTAGTCGAGGCCGAAGCCGACCACGAACTCGTCCGGGATGTCGAATCCCACGAACTCGCAGGGCGTGGAAAGCGCCGCGGGGATCGTCTTGCGCAAAAGGACGGCCGTGGCGAGCTTGGCCGGCCGATCCGCCCCGAGGCGCTCGCGGATCCAGCGCAGCGTGCGGCCGGAGTCCAGGATGTCGTCGACCACCAGCACGCGCCGGCCGGAGAGGTCGCCGGGCATGTCGCCCACGGCGCGCACGCCCTGGCTCGTGGTCGCGGTGCCGGGGTAGCTCGAGAGCGTGGCCAGCGTGATGCGCATGCGCACGGGCATGTGCCGGACCAGGTCGGCGGCGAAGATGAAGGCGCCGGTCATCACCGGCACCAGCACCAGGTCGTCCTCGCCCTCGCCCATCCACGACACGATGTCGCGCGCCAGCTCCGGCATGCGTGCGGCGATGCGGTCGGCCGACACCAGGACGCGGCCGAGCGCCGCGCGCGCCGCGGGCGAGGCCGGGTCCATCACCCGCCCCCCGAAAGCCGCTGCATGATGCGGGCGTTGACGGTCTTGGCGTCGGCCGTGCCGCCGGCGAGCTTCATCACCGCGCCCACGATGCGGCCGATCGCCGCGCCCTTCCCCGCGCGCACGTCGGCGGCGGCCTGCGGGTTGGCGGCGATCGCCTGGTCCACCCAGGCATCGCGCGACGCATCGTCCTGCACCACGAGGAGGCCCAGCCGCTCGGCGGCGTCCTTCGCGGCATCCGCGGTGCCGGCAAGCGCGGCGGCCAGTGCATCCGCGTTCTGCGCGCCCAGCGTGCCCGCCTCGCGCAGCGCGACGATCCCCGCCACCTGCTCCGCGGAGAGGCCCGCACGCTCGAGCGCGCAGCCGAGCTCGTTGGCGCGCTTCGACAGCTGGTTCAGGAGGAACTTGCCGCAGGCGTAGCCGGCCTTCGCGCCGCCGCCGGCCGCCGCCACGCACGCCTCGAAGAAGAGGCACGCGGCGCGTTCCTCGACCAGGGCGTCGGCATCCTTGCGCTCGAGCCCGTACTCGCCCACGTACCGCGCGCGTCGCGCCGCGGGAAGCTCCGGGATCTCCGCGCGCACGCGCGACAGCCACGCGTCGTCCACCACCACCGGCACCAGGTCCGGGTCGGGGAAGTAGCGGTAGTCGTGGGCATCCTCCTTCTCGCGCTGCAGCACGGTGACGCCGCGCTCGTCGTCCCAGCCGCGCGTGCTCTTGGTGCCGGGGCCCATGGTGCGGCCGTCCTCGCGCCAGCGCGCGGCCTGCACCGACGCCTCGTGCTCGATCGCCCCGCGCAGCGCCTTGAAGGAGTTGAGGTTCTTCACCTCGACCACCGGCGTGCGCACCTCGGAGCCGTCGGCGAGCGACAGCACCAGGTTGACGTTCGGCTCGAAGCGCATGTGCCCCTTCTGCATGATGCCCTCGGTGACGCCGAGGAACCGGCAGATCGAGCGCAGCTCCTGCGCGAAGGCCACCACCTCGGCGGCGGAGCCGAAGTCGGGCGCCGTCACCACCTCCAGGAGCGGCGTGCCCGCGCGGTTGAGGTCCACGAGCGATCCCTCGTAGCGGAACCCGCCGGGCAGCTCGTGGCCGAGCTTGCCGGTGTCCTCCTCGAGGTGCGCGCGGATGATGCCGATCGTGCGCGTGCCGCCCTCGGGCAGCGCCAGCCCGAACGAGCCGCCGTGGCAGATGGGCAGGTCGTACTGGCTGATCTGGTAGCCCTTCGGCAGGTCGGGGTACGTGTAGTTCTTGCGGTCCCACTTCGACCGGCGCGCCACCGAGCAGCCGAGCGCCATCCCCACCATCATCGACATCTCGACCGCGCGGCGGTTCATCACCGGCAGCGTCCCCGGCAGCGCGGCCACCAGCGGCGTGACGAGCGCGTTGGGCTCCTGGTCGTAGAACTCGGGGTTGCCCGGGCTTCCCGCGCGCGTGAACATCTTCGTGCGCGTGGCGAGCTCGATGTGGATCTCGAGCCCCACCATCAGTCGGGACGAGACGATGTCCGCGGTCGCGGCGGCAGGCATCGGGAGGATGATACGCCGCGGCCCGCGCCGATCAGCCGCCGCCCGCGCGCCGGACCGACGGCGGCGCGACGACGACGCGGTCGCGGCCGTCGCTCTTGGCGTCGTAGAGCGCGATGTCCGCGCGCGTGAGCATGACGTCGGAGGTCTCGTCGGCCTGCAGCGTGGCCACGCCCACCGAGCACGTCACCGGGATGCGCGCGGCCTGCCCCACGACGATCGGCGAGTCGCCGACGCGCCGGCGCAGGCGCTCGGCCACCGCGCGCGCGTCTGCCTCGTTGCAGTCGGGCAGCACGACGACGAATTCCTCGCCGCCGAAGCGCGCCACCGAGTCCACCGGGCGCGCCGCGACCCGCAGCCGGCGCGCCACCTCGGCAAGCACGATGTCGCCGACGCCGTGGCCGAAGCGGTCGTTCACGCCCTTGAAGTGGTCGAGGTCGATCATCGCCACCGAGAGCGGCACGCCGTGCGTGCGCGCGGCGCCGCCCTCCCGCGCCAGGATCGCGTCGAGCCCCGCGCGGTTCCACACGCGCGTGAGCGGGTCGACCATCGAGCGCCGGCGCGCCTCGCCGAGCTCGCGGATCATGTCCCCCTGCCGGAAGGTCAGCTGCCGGCGGTGCAGCTCGCCCTCGGCGACGGCCACCAGGTCACGCAGCAGCGACAGGTCCTCGGGCGAGGCCTCGCGCGGCTCGCCGTCGACGGCGCACAGGACGCCGATGCGCGCGCCGTCGGGGGCGCGCACCGCAAGCGACGCGAAGAACCGCGCGTAGGGCGCGTTCACCACCAGGCTCGAGCGCGCCAGCCCGCCGTCGGCGAGCGCGTCGCGCACCACGAAGGGGCCGGCGCTGCCCAGGGCGCCCGAGACCAGCGCGTCGTCGCGCGGCACCTCGTTCACCTGCAGCCCGTGGCGCGACTTGAACCACAGTCGGTCCTCGCCGAGCACGGCCAGGGCCGCCACCGGCGTGCGCATGACGCGCGCGGCCAGGCGCGTGATCCGGTCGAACGACTCCTCGGCCGGGGTGTAGAGGAGCGCCAGGCGCTCGAGCGTGTCGAGCCGCGTGCGTTCCTGGACCGAATCTGTGCGCCGTCCGACCTGCGCCATGGCGAGAGGCCCTGCTCCGTAGGGTGACACATGCGGGCCCCGCCGACAACCCCGAACGGCGCCGATTCGCCGGAAGTCGGGCGCGCGCCGGGGCAAATGCCGGGGCACGCGCCGGGCCGGAAACGATCGACGCGGCGCACGGGGCGCCGCGTCGGGGGTTCGCAAAGGCCGCGGTGGGATTTGAACCCACGAATAACGGATTTGCAATCCGTCCCCTTAGGCCACTTGGGTACGCGGCCGGCCAGACCCGTATAGTGGCACAGCCGACCTCCCGCGTCAACGCGCGCATGGATCGACCCCGCACCAGAACGGCCGCCCTGCTTATCGCCCTCGCCATGGGGGCCGAGGCATCGTCACAGGCGCCCGCGGCACCGAAGCCCGTCGCGGGCCCGCCGCCCGAGGCGCCGAAGCCCGCGTCGACGCGTCCGGTCCTGCGCGAAGGCGTGATGCTCACGTCGACGCGCGGCTACTTCGCGCGCTCGCTGCGCGAGCCGGGGCTCCTGGTGTTCCGGCTCGAGGAGCGCCTCGCCTCGAGCGGGCGCCGCCCGATCCTCGTGATGCCGTGCGACCCCGCCGAGGACATCAAGGCGATCCTCGCCGACCCGCGCGAGGACTCGCCGGTGCGCTTCGAGGTGACCGGCGAGATCTTCGACGGCGGCGACCGCGCGTTCCTGCTTCCGATGGCGATCGTCGCGCTGCGCCCGCCGGCGGCGCCGGGCATGCTCGCGCGTACCGCGCCGAAGGAGCTCGAGCGCCCGGATCCCGCGCGCCCCGCACCGCGCGCCCCGCGCATCGATGCCTATGCCGACGAGGGCGGCGTTGCCGCCGCGGCGACGCCCGCGCGCGAGGCGCCGCCCGACCGGCTCGCGCACGAGCCCGACACCACGCTCTTCCCCGGCTTCGACGACGGGCTCGCCGACGAGCTCGAGCGCCGGCTCGACCAGGGCATCGCGCGCAGCGGGCTGGGAACGGCGGCCAAGCGCGCCATCGAGGCGCACGACCGCTCCACGCTGGTGCCCACCGCCACGCGCATCCTCAGCCGGCGTGCGACGGTGCTGCGCGACCCGCTCACCGGCGCATGGCGCGCGCGCTTCGCCACCGGCCGGGAGGACACGGGCGCCGGCGTCGCGCCCGAGGCGTCGATGGAGATCCTGCCCAGCCGCACGCTGACCGAGCTCGAGCGCCGCGTGCGCGAACGTCCCGTGGGGACGACGTGGCTGCTGAGCGGCGAGGTGGTGAACGCGCGCGACCGCAGCTACCTCGTGCTCACGCGCGCGGTGGAGCCGCCGGTCTCGCGATTCGAGTCGCCCTGAGCGCGCGGTCGCTCAGCCCCACGCCGCGAGCATCATGCCGAGGTCGTTGCCGTCGACGGTGCGGTCGCCGTTGAGGTCGGCGGGCCCGCGCAGTCCCCAGGCGGCGAGCAGCATGCCGAGGTCGTTGCCGTCCACCACGCCGTCGCCGTTCAGGTCGGCCGGGATGGGCGGCGCGCCCGTCACGGTGCCGTTCAGCACCAGCGTGAGCGGCGTGCTCGACGCACCCGGCACCGACTCGTCGCGGGTGGTGATGGTGACGGTGCGCGTGTAGGTCCCGGGCGCAAGCCCGGTGGGATCGAACCGGAACGACGCGCTCCCGGGCACGGCGCCGATCTCGCCCGCGGTGGACCCGACGAGCGCGAACGGCCCCGGCGGCACCGCGATCGACTGGATCGAGAGCCGCGCCTGGTCCGTGCCGAAGCCGAAGTTCGCGACCGCGACGTCCGCGGCCACCGGCGCCCCGCCCTGCGTGGCCGCGAGCTCTAGCGACGCGGCGTCGACGTCCACGGTCGCCGAGAGCGACGGGTTCGACCGCCGCAGCACCTGGATGGAGACCGGCAGCGCCGTCGACGGGTTCTGCACGCCCTGGTTGGCGCTCGTGACGGTGGCGGCACCCGTGCGCACGCCGACCGTGGCGGTCGAGACAGGCAGGTTCACCGTGGCCGACGCGGGCGACAGCGGCGCGGTGCCCGACTGGCTTCCCGAGAGCACGCCGCTGCCGGTCGCCACGTACTGCAGTGCATCGATGCCGACGGCGAAGTCGCCGGGCGCGTCGTTTGACACCAGCACCGGCACCACGACGCCCGTCGCGCCCTGGATGACGCGCGCGGGGTACGCCCCGAGCGTCGCCACGCACCACGCCGGCACCTTGAAGTCCACGATGACCGGGATGTGGTCCGACGCCGCCCACAGCGCGTTGGCCAGCGCGTTGGAGCGCGGGATGTTCGCGGGGTAGTAGGTGTTGTTCCCCTGGTTGATGTCGGTGTCGAAGTGGTTGCCGTCGTTGCCGAAGGCGCGCGTCGTCCCCGGGATCACCGCGAGGCCCGCACCGTCGGCGAGCGCCGAGGTCGGCAGGATGAAGTCGAAGCGGTCGTCCATGCCGCCGCCGACCAGTCCGCCGGACGCGAGGCGCGGGCTCTGCGTGTGCAGCACCGCGTTCGAGGCGCCCGTCCAGTTCGCCGTGCCGAGCGGATCGACCGCCCGGCCGTTGCCGGCGGCGACGAACGCCTGGTAGCCGGGCTCCGCGTTCGAATAGAAGTTCATGTCGCCGGCGTAGATCGCCTGCACGCCCGCACCCATGGCGTCGGCGTTCGTGCGGATCGCCTGCGCGCCGAAGAGGCGCTCGTCCTCGTTGGCGCTGCCGGTGCTCGCCTTGAGGTGCGCGCCGTAGACCACGAAGCGGGCGCCGGTGGACGCGTAGTCGCGCAGCTGCAGCGTCCAGCGGTCGGTGTTGCGGCTGGCGCCGGTCGGGATGTTGGCATGCGTGCCGGGCACCTCCGCCAGCAGGTCGCTCCGGAAGAAGAGCGCCCGCGCCCCCGACGCGCTGTCCTCCGTCGGCGTGGTCGTGTAGGTCGCGCGCGTGTACGTCACCCCCGCGGGCGCGGCGGCGTTCACGATCGACGTGAGCGTGGCGAGGTCGACGTTGCGCACCTCGGCGAAGACGAACGCGCCGACCGGCACCGCGAAGCCCGGCTTGTCGTCGGCGTGCATGGCGGCGATCACCGCCTGCAGCGACGACAGGTTCCCCTCCAGCCCGGCGATGTTGTAGGTGGCCACGCGCAGCTGCGCGGACGCCGACGCCGCCAGCGACAGGGCAGCCGCCGCGACGGCCCAGCGAGCGCGTCCGAGAACGTATCTCGCGGCATTGGCCATCGAAGTGACGATACGCCCCCCTCTTCGCCCGACCCATGCCATTTGTTCGCACAACCTCGCAAGTAGTCTTCCCGTCCGCACCGGTCCGCCCTCCGCAGGTCCGCGGAACGAACTGGCCCCCCACGGGAACCACCCCACCATGCGAATCCTCACCGCCGCCCTGGCCGTCGCCGTCATCGCCTCGCCCGCCCTCGCCCAGCAGGTCGAGCCGGAGATCTTCACCCTGCCCAACGGCATGAAGTTCCTGCTGGTGGAGCGCCATGACCAGCCCAACACCATCGCCGCCGGCTGGCTGGCGAAGGTGGGCTCGGTCAACGAGCGCCCCGGCATCACCGGCATCAGCCACTTCTTCGAGCACATGATGTTCAAGGGCACCGACACCATCGGCACCCGCGACCCGCAGCGCGACGCCGACTACCGCGCCCGCCAGAAGGCGCTGCGCGACAAGATCAACGAGCTCACCTGGGCCGCGCAGTACGACCGCTACTTTAAGGGCGACATCGCCGATGCCTGGGACCCGAAGAACGACACTCCCGAGCTGGCGCGCCTGCGCGGCGAGCTCAAGCGCCTGATGGACGAGCAGCAGGGCAAGGCCGGCGAGGACCAGATCAAGGCGCTCGAGGCGGAGCTGGCGAAGAACGACGCGTCCACCCCCACCGGCCAGCAGCGCAAGGCCGACCTCGAGGCGCAGCTCAAGCGCCTGCGCGAGCAGCAGTCGACGCTGGCCACGATCGTGAAGGACGAGTTCGACAAGATCTACTCGGCGGCCGGCGGCACCGGCATGAACGCCTTCACCAGCTACGACCTGACCTTCTACTTCATCAACGTGCCGAGCAACAAGTTCGAGCTGTGGGCGTGGATGGAGTCGGACCGCCTCGACGGCAGCGTGTTCCGCGAGTTCTTCAGCGAGCGCGACGTGGTGCACGAGGAGCGCCGCCTGCGCACCGAGAGCACGCCGACGGGCACGTTCCAGGAGCAGTTCGAGAGCATGTTCTGGATGTCGAGCCCGTACTCCTGGCCGGTGATCGGCTGGACCAGCGACCTCAACAGCTACACGATGGACGAGGCGATGAAGTACTGGAACACTTACTACCGCCCCAACAACCTCGTGGGCGTCGTGGTGGGCGACTTCGACCCCGCGCAGGCCAAGGCGACCATCCTCCGCTACTTCAGCCGCCTCCAGCCCGGCTCCTCTGCGCCGCCGCCGGTGGTGACGCTGGAGCAGGAGCAGAAGGCAGAGATGCGCATGATGGCCGAGGCCGACACGCAGCCGCAGGTGGAGATCCGCTACCACACCGTGCCGTTCCAGCACAAGGACTCGTACGCGCTCGCCGTGAGGGCGTCGGTCCTCAACGGCCGCACCGGCCGGCTGGACAAGACGTTGGTGGAGGGCCGCCAGGTGGCGAGCACCGCCAGCGCGCGCCCGGACTCGCGCAAGTACGCGGGCGCGTTCAGCGTCTCGGCCGAGACCAAGGGCGAGGCGACGCCGGAGCTGCTCG
>JBJTJU010000192.1:0-4797 GCA_046096165.1 Phycisphaerales bacterium
CGATCCAGCGCGAGCTGGTCACGCTGTTCCACGACCGTGCCTGGACCATCGAGGCGCTCAGCCGTCACTTCTCCCTTCCGGAGGGAACGATCAAGAGCCACCTGTTCCGCGCCCGCAAGCGCATGCAGGAGGCCATCACCCGCGACGAGTCCCTGGCACGGCAGGCCGAGGAGATCATGAAGTGACGCCGCACGATGCACGCGTTCCCGACGTGACCGAGGCCGTGATGTCCCGCCTGGGCTATGCCCGCGCCACCGACGCGGCCGACGCGCGCCGCGTGCGGCTGCGCCGCCGTGCGCTGCGTGCCGCGCAGGCCGGGGTGGTGCTGGGTGCGTGCGCGCTGGGCGTCGCATGGTGGTCGTCGACGCGCCCGGCGCCGTCGCAGCCGCCGGTCGCCGATGCGCTGCGCGGATCGGTCTCGGGCGGCGTCGAGGTGCTCGGCTCGCTGCGCCTCGGGATGCCTCGCGCCAAGGACGCCCCGGGCGTGCAATCGGCCGATGCCGCCACGCCGGGAACCGCCGCTCCGGCCGCGGCGCCGGGCAGCACCGGCGTCCGTCCGTTCTGATCCATCGAGCATCCATGGGACTGGCCCTTGCCGCGGTCGCCTGCGCTGCCGCCGCGACGGTTGCCGTGCCACCCGGCGACGGTGCCTTCGGCGGGCTGTCGGTGGCACCCGCCGACGCGCAGCTCGTGGTGCGCGTGCGCGACGGACGGTCGCTGCGCTCGGATCCGGCGCTGGTGCCCCTCGAGGGTGCGCTTGCCGAGCTGGCGGGGTCGCGCACGCTCGAGGAAGGCTGGGATCGCCTCGCGGAGACGCTTGGCCTCTCGCCCGACGCACTGCTTGACCGGTTGTTCGGAACGGACGCCGTGTACGTGGAGCGCGCGGCATCCGGTGCGGCCGCGGCCGAGTGGGCGATCGTCACGCGCACCGATCCCGCGTTCCATGCCGAACTGGTCGAGCGGCTGAAGCCCGCGGCGGCGGCGGGCGGGCAGGCCGTGCTCGAGGCGCAGCGCGCGACCGTCGCGTGGCGGCCGCCGTGGCTCGTGATCGGCCCGACGGGACGCACCGGGCTGATGTCCGCGTGCGTGGCGCTCCTGGAACGACCGGATGCCGAGGGATCGATGCTCGCGCTGCCGGCCGCCGCGCCGCTCGCCGCGCAGGCGCCCGCGCCGGTGGAGGTGGCGTGGCTGCAGGACGGGAGCGGGGCCGTCGGCGGGTTCGGGGTGCGGCTGCGCCCGCGCGGACTCACCGTCTCGGTGCGCGGTGCGGCGGGCCGATGGCCGCTGCGCGTCGCGTCGGGCTGGCCGGCGGACGCGACGCCGGCAACGACCTTGGCGCGCGGATCGATCCAGGCGACGACCGGAAGCCCGGGGCGCGGGGCGCCGGACCCGGCGTGCCCGGTGGATGCGATCCTTGCCGAGGGCGGCATGGATGACGCCATGTGGTCGAACCTGGGCGCGCGCATGGCGATGGTCGTCGGCGAGCGGACGCTTCCGGAGAGCGGCATCCGGGTGCCGACCCTGGGCGTGGCGTTCGAGGTGCGCGACGCGCGCCTGGCCGAGCGCCAGTGGGACGGATGGGCGGCGCGCCTGGCCGCGCGCGTGGCGGCCCGCGCGGGACTGCCGGCGCCGGCCGCACCGCCGCGTGCGCCCCGCGGCGCGGTGCGCGAGACCGACCTCTCGCCCATGCTGGTGGCGGCCTTCAGCGACCATCCGTTCGCGCGCGGCACGGACCTCTGCATGCAGTCGATCGAGGCGGCGGGTGCATCATGGCAGCTCGTCGCCACCGACTGCGCGACGTGCGCGCGGATGGCGGAGGCCATGCGCGCGGCCGGTGGGGCGGCATCCATCGCCGTGGCCGACGAGGTCGGCGAGCTCGGCGGCACGACGCTCGCGCGCCACGTGGCGTCGTGGCAGCCGGCGGCGGCGTCGTTCGCGCCGTCGTCGGCGGAGGCATTCGCCCGCGGCGTGGCGCTGGCCGCGCGGCTCGCGGAGGCGGTCGACCGCGTGCGCTGGCGGATCCGCGCGGGCGCGAACGGCACCATCGAGGGCGAGGTCGACGTCGACCTCACGGCACCGTGAGCGGCGCGGCGCGCGACGCGCTCGTGCTGGCCGCCGGGCGGCACCCGCTGGCCCGCGAGGTGGAGGCCGGGCTTGACCGGGCGCGCGTCGAGCGTGGCGCACGCGTGCTGGTGGCCGCCAGCGGCGGCGCCGACTCCACGGCGCTCCTGGCGCTCGCGACAGGGCTTGCCGCGCGCGGGCGGATCGAGGTGGCGGCCGGGCACGTCGATCACGCGCTGCGCGCGGAGAGCTCGCTCGACCGGGACGCGGCGATGGCATCGGCCGCACGCCTTGGCGTCGGCTGCGCGGTGCGCACCCTGGCGCTCGCGCCCGGGAGCGGGCTGCCCGCCCGGGCACGCGAGGCGCGCTACCACGCGCTTGCCGAGTTGGCGCGCGAGGCGGGGAGCGGCACCGTGCTCGTTGCGCACCATGCCGACGACCAGGCGGAGACGATGCTGCTGGCGCTGGCGCGCGGGGCGGGGCTTGCGGGGCTTGGCGGCATGCCGTCGCGGCGGTCGCTCGAGGACGGCGTGGCGCTGGTGCGGCCATGCCTGCGCATCGCGCGTGCGGCGCTGCGCGCGGCGTGCGCCGACCTGGGAATGGCCTGGCGCGAGGACCCCGGCAACGCGCGCGACGATTCGCCGCGCGGGCGGGTGCGGCACGTGGTGCTGCCTGCGCTGGAGGCCGTGTCACCCGGGGTCGCCGAACGCGCCGCACGCACGGCGGAACTGCTTCGCGTGGGGGACGCACTGCTCGGGGCGCACGTCGAGGCCATGCGTGCGCCCGACGGATCGGTGCCGCGGGCCGCGCTGCGCGGGGCGCCGGCGGCGCTGGCGGCCACTGCGGTCTGGATGCTCACGGGCGACGCACTGGACGATGCCGCGCGCTGGCAGGCGGCCGAGGCCGCGATCGACGGATCCACCGAGCCGCGGCGGTTCCCGCTCGCGGGTGGTGGCGTGCTGCGCATCGATGCGCACGCGCTGCGCGTCGACCCTCAGGGCGCAGGCGCGGCGGCGCCCGATTCCGACGCGGCGCGGCAGCGGTCGTAGTCGGTCCAGGTCACGCAGGTGATGATGCCGTCCTCGACCTTGGCGATCGTCGGGGTGGTGATGATCCACCGGCGCTTGGATGGCAGCTCGAGCCGTTCGCAGACCTCGCAGGCGACCTCCTCGGCAACCTCGCCTGGCACGAACTCCTCGCCGGGTCCGTAGGGCACCTTGACCGCGATCACCGACCCGTCCTGCGGCCCGGCGAAGTAGGTGTCCATCACCTGGTGGCAGCGCCCGCATGACGGTCGGTAGAAGACCACCCACTTCGTCCCCGAGAGCGTGGCGGGCGTCAGCAACGGCACATGCATCGCCACGCCCGCCTGCGCGAACGTCTTCCCCGTCCACTGCGCGGGGTCGAGCGCGATGGCCTCGACGCCGCCGGCACCGAGCGTGACGTCGGTGCGGGGCGTCACCGTCATGCTGCCCGCGACGCCGAAGCTCAGGGCCGCAAGTGCGACCAGTGCCATGGCCCGCCACGGCGTGAACCGCGCGGGCGGCGGCGGCTCGGCGGCCGGCCGGTTGGAGAGGAGCCAGAGCCCGCAGCCGCCGAAGGCAAGCCCGAGGACCGGGCCGATCCACACGCGACCGGGGAGGGCGCGGTTTCCCGGCGCGGCGATGATCGCGGAGAGCTCGGCGAGGGCGCTGAAGGCGAACGCGGCGCAGGTGATCCACGCGACCGCACGGGCGCGCCGCGCGGAGAGGAGCGCCAGGCCCGCACCGAGCAGCTCGAACGCCGCGAGCAACCGCACCGCGCGCTCGGGCCCAAGACCGCTCTTCACGGAGAGGTTCGCGAGCCAGTTGGGCAGCGCGTCGGCGCCCATGCGGTACTCGACCGCCACGCAGGCGAGCAGGGCCAGCGGCACGGCGATGCGGCAGAACGCGCGGGTCATGGCTGGTTCAGCGTGCGCCGATCGCGGCGCGCACGGCCTCGGCGTCCTCGGAGTTGGTGCACACGCCCACCACGACGCCGTCCTGCACCGTGAGCAGCACCGGGGTAGAGAAGACGTAGGTGATGCCCTTCGGGAATGCGGCCTTCGTGCACTGCATGCAGGGGTTCTCGAGCGGCTCGCCCGAGGCATCGGGCACGGCGATCGAGATGGTCGGGGCGGGAAGCGTGCTGCCGAAGTAGCGAAGCAGCAGCTCGTGGCAGTGGTCGCAGTCCTCGCGCATCAGGACCACGTGGTGGCGGCCTTCGTTCAGATTGACCGGCAGCGGGCGGATGATGAGCATCACCTCCTGCTCGTCGAGCCGCTTGCCTCTCCAGGTCTCGAACTCCGGGGCGTACCAGGGCTGCGCGGTGGTGGGCATCGCTGGCCAGGGTCGGCCGGTGGCGACGACCGGGGGCGCGGGTGCCGGCGGCGTGGCGACCGGCTCGGGCGACGGCGTCGGGGCGGGCGGGGGTGGCGCGGGGGGCGGCACGGCGGCCACGTTGTCCAGCACCACGGCCGCCTTCTGCGGCACCAGGAAGGCGATGGCGGCACCGATCGCGACCGCGATGGCACCGAGGCGGAGCACGGAGAGCGCCGGGGTTGCCGCCGTCGACGTGCGCTCGGCCGGCGGCAGGAAGAGGAGCCCCGCGAGGAGCGCCCCGTCGATCGCGATCATCACCGTGGGCGACGGGCCGCTGGCGCCGAAGCACCCGCACTGGGCGGCGCCCGAGGCGATCAGGATGCCGAGGATCAGGCAG
>JBJTJU010000193.1:0-4106 GCA_046096165.1 Phycisphaerales bacterium
AGCGCCTCGCCGTCGACGTCCTCGGCGATCACGAGGATCGGCTTGCCGCTCTCGGCGATCTTGCCGAGCACCGGGAGCAGGTCCTTCGCGCTGGAGAGCTTCTTCTCGTAGACGAGGACGAAGGCGTCCTCGAGCTCGCACTCCATCTTCGCCATGTCGGTGACGAAGTGCGGGCTGAGGTAGCCCTTGTCGAACTGCATGCCCTCGAGGAGCTCGACCTCGGTGACGAGGCTCTTGCCCTCCTCGACCGTGATCACGCCGTCCTTGCCGACCTTGTCCATCGCCTGCGCGATGATGTCGCCGATCTGGCGGTCCTGGTTGGAGCTGCAGCTGCCCACCTGGGCGATCTCGGTGCTGCTCTTGACGGGCTTGGACATCTTCCGCAGCGCCTCGACCACGGCGTCGACGGCCTTGTCGATGCCGCGCTTGACCGAGGTGGGGTTCGCGCCCGCGGTGATGTTCTTCAGGCCCTCGGCGTAGATCGCCTCGGCGTACACGGTGGCGGTGGTGGTGCCGTCGCCGGCGTCCTTGGACGCCTTGCTGGCGACCTCCTTCACCATCTGCGCGCCCATGTTCTCGTAGGGGCACTCGAGCTCGATCTCCTTGGCCACCGTGACGCCGTCCTTGGTGACGGTCGGGGCGCCGAAGGACTTCTCCAGGACGACCACGCGGCCGGAGGGGCCGAGGGTGACCTTGACGGCCTTGGCGAGCTTCTGGACGCCGCGGAGGATCCGCTCGCGGGCGTCGACGTCGTACGCAATCTGCTTGGCTGGCATGTGTCTGGTTCCTTGAATGGGGTTCTGGTGTGGTGTTCCGTGCCGTGTGCCGCCGGCGGCCGCGCCGTCAGCCGATCTCGATCCAGGCGACCCGTGCCGCGTCGAGCACGAAGATCTTGTGCCCGTCGCTGAGCTTCACGAGCCCGTCCTTCTCCTCGGGGATCAGGAACGCGCGCCGGACGTGCAGGGCATGCGCCTGCATGAACTCGATCCGGACGTCGCGCTGCCCGTTCAGCTCGGAGAAGGCAGTGCGGAGCTGGGAGGTTTCCATGGTCCGTGGCTCCGCGGCCGCGCGTGCGTCACTCGACGATCCCGAGGATCTCCTCCTCGGTCATGATCAGGTACGGCTCGCCGTCGATCTTGACCTCGGTGCCGGAGTAGCTCGAGAAGATGACGGTGTCGCCCTTCTTGACGGTGAACGGCACGTACGTGCCCTTGTCCTTGTTGAGGATGCCGTTGCCGACGGCCATGACCTTGCCCTGCTTGGGCTTGTCCTTGGCGCTCTCGGGCAGGAAGATGCCCGAATCGGTCTTGGTGGCGGCCTCGTCGCGCTTGACGAGGATCTTGTCTCCGAGGGGTCGGACCTTCATGTGCTCACGTCTCCTGTTGGGTTGCGTTGCGGTGCGTGAAGTCATGCACGGGCGAGTGCCCGTGGGCGGCGCGACGCGCGTCCGCCCGTTCGATGTAGTGACGGTCCATGATCCGCTGCATGACGCGGAGCATGGTTTCCGGGTGGCATGGACGGTCGACGACGCTGAACGCGCCGTCGAGCAGTGCATCGATGAGCCCGCGCGCGCTCTCGCGGCGGGTGGGCTGCGGCGGACGGACCACGACCACCGGCGGCGGCGCGTCGAGGCGGCGCAGCAGCTGCAGCACGCGCGCGCCCGCGGGCTCGCTCGAGCCGATCGCGGTCTGGTCGAGGGGAAGCGAGAGGTCGACCACGGCGATGTGCACCGTGACGCTGCGGATGACGTTCGACGCCTCCACCCCCGAGCGCGCCTGGATGACGTTCACCCCGTGCGCGCCCAGGATCTGCGGGACCGCCACGGCCCAGGGGTCCTCGCGCCAGCCGCCCGAGGTGAGCAGCAGGTTGAGGAGCGGGGAGCGTGGCGCACCCGAGCCGCCGCCGAAGGCGGTGTGGTCGGCCGGATGGGGATGGCAGAGGCGGAATCGCATGCGCAGTCCGTGGGCTTGAAGGGGTGCAAGGGGCGTGCCAGCGAGGGGTGGGCAGGTCGGTGCGTGCGTCCGGTAATGCTGGCGTTTGCGGGCGAAGTCCGTGCGAATCACGGGGCTTCCGGTGCCACGGTGCGGCGCGGCACGTGGCGGCTGCTGCCGTTCTGGCAGCGGAATACGCTGTCCGCCCCATGCACGCCGGCACGCCGATCGCGGTCATCCGACGCACCCCCTCCGACTGGACCGACCGCCAGGCGGTGGTCCAGGGCTGGGTGCGCACCCGGCGCGACTCGAAGGCGGGCGTGAGCTTCGTGAACCTGTCCGACGGCTCGTGCTTCGACCCGCTGCAGCTGGTGGTGCCGAACTCGCTGGCGAACTACCAGTCCGAGGTGATGAAGCTGACCGCCGGCTGCAGCATCGAGGCCGAGGGCCGGCTGGTCGAGGTGCAGGGCAAGCCCGGCCAGCTCGAGATGCAGGTCGAGCGGCTGCGCGTCTACGGGTTCGTCGAGGACCCGGACACCTACCCGATCCAGCCGAAGGCGCACACGATGGAGTTCCTGCGCGAGCAGGCGCACCTGCGCGCGCGCACGAACACGTTCGGGGCGCTTGGGCGCCTGCGGCACACGATGGCGCAGGCGGTGCACCGCTGGTTCAGCGAGCACGGGTTCTTCTGGATCCACACGCCGATCGTGACGGCAAGCGACTGCGAGGGCGCGGGCGAGATGTTCCGCGTCAGCACGCTGGACCTTGCCAACCTGCCGCGCACGCCGGACGGCAAGGTCGACTTCAGCCAGGACTTCTTCGGGAAGGAGGCGCACCTGACGGTGAGCGGCCAGCTGAACGTCGAGTGCTGGTGCCTGGCGCTCAGCAAGGTCTACACCTTCGGACCGACGGTCCGCGCGGAGAACTCGAACACCAGCCGCCACCTGGCGGAGTTCTGGATGATCGAGCCGGAGATCGCCTTCGCCGACCTGAAGATGGACGCCGACTGCGCGGAGGGGCTGCTGAAGGCGATCTTCCGCGCGTGCCTGGAGGAGCGCGCGGACGACATGAAGTTCTTCGTCGAGCGCGTCGACAAGGACGCGATCGCGCGGCTCGAGAAGTTCTGCAGCGCGTCGTTCGAGCGCATCGACTACACGGAGGCGATCCGCCTGCTCGAGAAGGCGGCGGCCGGCGGCCACAGGTTCGAGTTCGCCCCGCACTGGGGCATCGACATGCAGAGCGAGCACGAGCGCTACCTCACCGAGCAGGTGTTCGGCCGCCCGGTGGTGGTGATGAACTACCCCAAGGACATCAAGGCCTTCTACATGCGCCTGAACGACGACGGGAAGACCGTCGCCGCGATGGACATCCTGGCCCCGGGGATCGGCGAGATCGTCGGCGGCAGCCAGCGCGAGGAGCGCCTGGACGTGCTGGACGCGCGCATCCGCGAGATGCACCTCGACCCGGCGACCTACTGGTGGTACCGCGACCTGCGCCGCTACGGCACCGTGCCGCACGCGGGCTTCGGGCTCGGGTTCGAGCGCACCATCGCCTACGCGACGGGGCTTGGGAACGTGCGCGACTGCATCCCGTTCCCGCGGACGCCGAAGAACTGCGCGTTCTGAGCACGGCGCCCTCCGGGAGGCGCGGTCACTCCAGCTCGACCTTCGACAGGTCCTCGGCCGGCTCGGGCCAGCCGAGCTGCAGTACGTTCATGTGCTCGCAGAAAGCCTCGCTGACGAGGAGGTTGCGGAACCACTTGCGGTTCGAGGGCACCACGAACCAGGGCGCGTGCTCGGTGGAGGTGCCGGAGAGCATCTCCTCGAAGGTCTTCATGTACTCGGGCCACCGGGCGCGCTCGCGCACGTCGTTCACCGAGAACTTCCAGTGCTTGCTGGGGTCCTCGAGCCGGGCGTGCAGGCGCTTCAGCTGCTCGTCGCTGCTGATGAGGAGGAAGAACTTGAGGACGATGGTGCCCTCCTCGACCAGCATCCGCTCGAAGTCGTTGATCTGCCGGAGGCGGCGCGCGCGGCCATGCTTGTCGAGGGAGCCATGCACCCGGCCGACGATGAAGTCCTCGTAGTGGCTGCGGTTGAAGACGCTGATCTCGCCCCGGGCCGGGCAGCGCGAGTGCACGCGCCAGAGGAAGTCATGCGCGGCCTCGGGCTCGGTGGG
>JBJTJU010000194.1:0-2491 GCA_046096165.1 Phycisphaerales bacterium
CACCGTCGACTTCTGGTGCGAGAAGGGCCGCCGCAACTTCGTGATGTACGGCCAGGTGGTCGAGGGCTACATGTACAGCGCGGAGAGCCGCGACCTCGGCAACGCGCCGGGCGCGGTGATGGGCTTCGCGACGCGGTAGCCTCCGCGCGCGATGCGGCCCGTCACCATCGCCGCGACCGGCGGCCTCGGAAACCAGCTGTTCCAGCTTGCCGCGGCGATGGCGGTGGCGGACGCCACCGGACGGCCGATCGAGGTGTCCACGCGCATGTACGACCGCCCGGCGGCGCGGCGCGCGTTCCTCGCCGCGCGGCGCTGGGTGCGCGGGCTGACGACCGACGCCGACGGGCGATTCCGGCTCGACGCGATGGCGCGCGGGCCCGAGCTGCTCTCGGTGCAGCGGGGTGCGCCGGCGACCGACGTGCGCACCGACCGCGCGCGCGGGTGCACGCGCGCATCGCTCAAGCGGGCGTTCCGTGATCCGTCCTTCCGCATCGCGGGTGCGCACATCCTGCGCACGCGGGCCGAGGTCGGGGCCGTGGTCGACGGCCGGGCCACGATCGCCCCGGGCGACACCCCGCTCGTCTGCGGCTTCGTGCAGACCGATGCCTTCGTCGCACCGCGGATCGATGCGCTGCGTGCCGCCATCACCCTGCCCCGTGATACGCCCTACGCCACGCGATGGATCAGCGCCGCCCGCGCCCGACCGACGGTCGGCGTCCACGTCCGCCGCGGCGACTACGCCAAGCCCGCCTACCGCGACCTGTTCCCCATCGTGCCGGCCGCGTGGTACGCGCAGGCCGGCGAGCTGCTGCGCGCGCGGCTCGGCGACGTGCGCTTCCTGGTGGTAACCGACGACCCGGGGTGGGTGAAGGCGAACCTCCGGCTACCGGGCATGACCGACATCGCCTCCGGCGAGCATCCGGCGTCGCCGCTCGAGGACCTTGCGGTGCTCGCGGCGTGCGCGCACCACGTGATCGCCAACAGCACGTTCGGGTGGTGGGGCGCGCGCCTGGCGGCGGGCGATGGGCACGTGGTCGCGCCCACCTGCTGGCTCCTCAGGGAGACGCCCGACCCCGACCTGCTGCCACCGTCATGGCTTCGGCTGGAGAATCCGCGGACGCGTGCATGAGCCGGCGCTCAGCCAGCTGATCGCCAGGCACGTGGCGATCAGCGCACCCGGGGCCTTCGTGGTGGCGATGCCGAAGGGGACGTTCATCAGGACGATTGAGTAGAGCGCCAGCGCCGCACCCGCGAGCGGCGAGGAACGCGACTGCACCCAGAGACGCCACGCAAGCCCGAAGAGGAGCGTGGCCAGCAGCGCGGCGGCGGGGATGCCGCCGTCGACCCAGGCTTGGAGGATGGTGCTGTGGGCGTTGTTGAGCACCCCTTGGAGCAACCCGGTGAAGAGCTCCGAGTCACGGCGCTCCATCGCCATCTGCCTCAAGGCCCACTGCGGAAGCCGAGCCTCGAACCAACCCGCTCCGCCACCAATGACGGGATGCTCGCAGCCAATGTCCCATGCCGCCTCCACCAGGGTCAGCCGTCCGCCGGACGCGGCCTCGGCCGCAGCGGAGTTTTGGTGCACTTCCCGCAACTCGGTGGCTTGACGGAAGGAGTCAGCTGCCCGCTGCCAGGCCGGTGATCGCAGCACCATTGCGCCACCAAGC
The DNA here is from genome assembly GCA_046096165.1 of Phycisphaerales bacterium. GTDB lineage: Bacteria > Planctomycetota > Phycisphaerae > Phycisphaerales > SM1A02 > UBA966. Next base: position 1,668 of record JBJTJU010000194.1, read on the forward strand.
ACGATGCCCATGAACACGATCGCCCAGGTGCGAAGACGCCACCGCGGCACCGGCCGCAGGAACGCCACCGCGCACCCCGCGATCGCCGCCGCCATCACCGTCCGCACGGCCAGGATCCAGACGCCCAGCGCCGCCGGCACCGCCGCCACGATCGCGGCGGCGCGACCCACGCCACCCAGCCATCGCGCACCGGCGACACACAGCACGAACGCCGACAGGAACTGCCACTGAGTCATGTTCAGCGCAGACAGGCCGCGTACCTCCCCGTAGGTCCCCCATCCGCTGCCCTTCCAGGAGAGCACCAGGGCCACGCACGCGTGCACCACGCCACCCGCCGCCATCGCCCCCAGCACCAGCCACGGTCGCCCCATCACCGGCCACAGCATGAGCGGCGTGAAGAGCCACCGGTCCGGGATCGCCGACGGCGTCGACGCCCCAAGATCCGGCCCCCACGCCGAGGTGAGCGACGTCCACGCAAACCACGCCACCATCACCCACCACAGCGGATCGCGCAACGCCGGCGCCCAGCACCGCCAGACCTTCGGCACCCGGAGGATGGTGATGCCCAGCAGCATGCCCCAGGCGATGCCCTCGCCCGCGTTCGTGATCGACTGCACGAACGCCCACAGCAGCGCAAGCGCCACGTGGATCGCGTGCCCGCGCGCGGTGCTTGCGGCCGCCGAGCGCGGCGACCCCAATGCACTCGGCATGCGTTGCTCCATCGGCGGGCGGCGATGCTACGGCGCAGCGGTATCTTCCGGCCGCCGATGCACGCCCATGGGCACGACCGCGGTGCACCCGACCTCTGCGTCGTCTACACGACG
>JBJTJU010000195.1:0-6684 GCA_046096165.1 Phycisphaerales bacterium
TTCTGGCTGAAGACCACCGCCGAGTACGGGCCCACGCTCAGGTTGCCGCTGAAGGGCATGCCGTCGTAGGGCCACGGGTCGGCGACGACGTCCACGGTGGAGAAGTTCCCGTAGTCCGCCGAGTAGCCGTTCCAGTCGCTGTTGAAGCGCACGCGCCACGTGCCGGCGCGCGGCAGGCCGATCCGGTAGTTGGGGAAGGACTGCGCGCTGAAGTTCGCCAGCACGACCACGTCGTCCCCGGGACCGCCATCGGCCCAGCGCCGGTAGGCGATCACCTTGGAGCCGTTGTTCACGTGGTGCACCACGTGGCTTTGGCCGGTGAGGCCGCGGGTGTTCCCGCCCAGGTTTCGCCGCATCGCGATCAGGTCGCGGTAGAGCTGGAGGATCCCGGCGTAGGTCTGCGTGCGCGACCACTCCAGCGGGTCGGTGTCGCTGAACCAGCGGTCCTCCAGGAACTCCTGGCCCTGGAAGAGCATGGGGATGCCCGGCGAGGTCATCACCAGCGCGGCGCCGAGCGTCGAGCGCTTGCGGCTGGCCCAGCTGCCGGCATTGCCCGGCCAGATCGTCTCCGGCACGCGCGAGCGGCCGTTGGCCACCTCGTCGTGGCTCTCGGTGTAGATGATGCGCTGCTGCATCGAGCCGTTGTAGCGCTTGTTGATCGCGTCGCGCACGGCGAACATGTCGCGCGATGCGTCGTTCGCCGTCTCGATGGCCGTGCGCACCGGGAACGCGAACGAGCCGTCCCACTGCCTGTCGACGGCCGCGCCGCCGGCGCCGGTCGTGCGCGGGACCCACTCCTAGACGCCGCCGGCCCCGGCGCGCACGAGCTAGCCCGGGGACGCCGCGTCGGCGGAGTTGTTGCACCACTGCATCAGGCTCCAGCCGTCCGGCAGCTCGCGCCCGTCGAAGCCGACCAGCCGGATGAACTTGGTGGCGTCGAAGCGCAGCCCGTCCATACGGAACTCGTCTAGCCACATCATGGCGTTGTCGCGGATGTAGGTGCGCACCTCGCCGCGGCCGTAGTCCGGGCGCGTGTCGCCCCAGGGCGTGTTGGCGCGCGTGTCGGGGTAGAAGAAGATGCCTCCGCGGCCGGGGGGCGACCAGCCGTCGAAGACCCACATGTCCATGTCGTTGGGGCCCCAGTGGTTGTAGACCACGTCCCCGAGCACCGCGATGCCGCGCGCGTGCGCCGCGTCGATGAACGCCTTGAGGGCGTCCGGCCCGCCGTAGGCGCTCTCCACCGAGTACGGGTACGAGGGGTTGTAGCCCCAGCTCAGGTTCCCCGGGAACTCGTTCACCGGCATCAGCGCGATGGCGTTGATGCCGAGGTCGCGCACGTGGTCGAGCCGCTGCGCCGCGTGTGCGAAGGTGCCGGGGGGCTGGTTCCCCGGCAGCACGTTGAAGGTGCCCGGGTGCATCTCGTAGAGCACCACCTCGTTCCACGGCGCGATCGAGAACGGCCCGGTCTGCCACTGGTAGGCCGTGGGCGAGTGGACGATCGAGTTGCCGAGCGAGTTCACGAGCCGCCGTGCGCGCGGGTCGTTCTTCCACAGCGTCTGCGTGCCGTTGCGGACGACGTACTTGTACTGCGCGCCCACGGTGACGCCGTTGATGTCGCGCGACCACCATCCGCCGCCCTCGGCGACCAGCGGGTGCGTGGTGGTGTTCCAGCCGTTGAACGAGCCGGCGACGTTGACGGACGAGGCGTTCGGGGCCCAGGTGCGGAAGGTGACGCCGGACGTCGTGCCGGAATAGGGCACGGCCCCGACCCCGGGTCGGGTCGAGGCCTGGCCGAATGCCGCGCCCGCGAGGGCGATGGCCGTCAGGGCCGCGGCAGACATGGTCACCGAGACGCGCGTCATGGATGCTGGCTCCGCTGGTACGCCCAAGGCTAGCCCCGGTTCTCGACCCCGGGAAGCGGATTCCCGGAACGGTCCGCCGGATTGCCCGGCGGGTCCGCGTGGGCGGGGCGGGACGCCCGCATCCCCCGCCGCGGCCGCCGTTCTCGGCCCCTTCGGCTCAGTGGCCGAAGAGGTCGGCCGGCGCGAACATCCCCTTCTCCTCGAAGTGGGAGAGGGCCTCGTCCACCGAGCGGAAGATCCGGGTGGCGGTCTCGGTGATGAAGGGGCTGGGGTTCTTGCGCGGCTTCCACACCACGTAGACCTCCTTCGTGTGCTCGAAGGCATGGTGCAGCTCGCGCTCCACGCCGCTGGAGAGCCCCGGCTGGCCGTTCGGCAGCTCGGGCACCAGGCTCACGATCATGTCGCTCTGGTCGATGAGCTTGAAGTCGCGCATGTAGATCTGGCCGTCGATGTCGCCGGCGATGTCCAGGATCTCGCGCACCGGCACGCGCATCGGCGGGCCGCCGACGCGCCCGCCGAAGCTGTGCGCCTCGACCTCCACGAAGTCCTTGCCCTGGCGCGCGGCCTCGATGCCGCGGTCGAGCAGCAGCTTCTCGTCCACGTCGCCCGGGTCGAACGTCACGAAGTGCCGCGCGAGCGCCGCACGGAAGCTGTCGATCTCCGCCAGGACGTCCGGCATGTCCACCACGTGGCTCATCGGGAAGCTCGGGTAGACCTTGCGCATCTCCGGCCGCGTGACCAGGCGCAGCGCCGTCTCCACCGTGTCCTTCTGGCGCCCGCGGCTCAGGATGTAGAAGTTCTGCCCGCAGCCGAGGGCCTGCGCCATCAGCTCGGTGGCCAGGATCTCCTCCTCGCGCCACACCATGCAGTCCTTCAGGGTTGCGTCGATGTCGTGCTCCTGGTGGAGCCGGTGGTGCACCACCTCGATGTTGTCCACCAGGCAGATGAACATCTCGGGCTTCAGCATCTGCAGCTGGTCGAAGTCGAAGGCGCTGAACAGCCCGTGGCGCCAGCGGAAGGTGGCGTGGGTGTTGACGATGACGTTCGGGTGCGCGGCCGGCGGCGAGGTGGCCGCGATCACGTCCTTCAGCACCGCGCGGCGCAGGTTCGCCAGGCGCGACCACGGGAGATCGAGGATCCGTCCGGGGCGCACGTCCGGCGCCTCGCGGTACATCAGGTCGCCGACGTTGAAGAGCTCGACCTTCCCGTGGGCGCGCTCGGCCGCGTCGACCACCGCGTTGAGGTAGGGCTTCTTGTCGACGCCGATCTGGCCGGTGACGATGGCTCGCATGGAAGCCGGATGCTATGGCCGCGTCCGGGCCAGCAGCACCACCACGTGCGCCTCGACCGCGCGTCCCTCGCCGACGGCATCGACGCGCTCGTGCGTCTTCCCCTTCAGGTTGAGGTCGGCGGCCGGCACCCCCAAGATGTGGGACAGGGTGGCCACCACCTCGGCCTTGCGTCCGCCCATCTTCGGGCGCTCGCAGACCACCGTCATGTCGGCGTTGCCGACCGTCCATCCGGCCGCGCGCACACGGCGCACCGCCTCCTCCAGGAACGCGCGGCTGTCGCGGCCCTCGTTCTCCGGGGCAGTGTCGGGAAAGAGCTGGCCGATGTCGGGTGCGCCGATCGCCCCGAGCAGCGCGTCGGTCAGCGCGTGCATCAGCACGTCGCCGTCGGAATGCGCCACCGGGCCGCGGTCATGCTCGAACGTCACCCCGCCGATCACGAACGGACGCCCGCGCCCCGCGGGCGGGCGCTCCTCGAGCCGGTGCAGGTCGTAGCCGTGGCCGACGCGGAAGTCGACGGGCATCTCAGGAGTCGGGGGCCGGCCGGTCGGCGCGCGGCGCGCGCGGCTGCGCCACCGGCTGCGCGGCGTCGCTGCCCACCTGCATGCGGTACGACTCGTCGGGCTTGGGCTGCTCGGGGGCCGGGCGGTACGACACCTCGATCTTGCGGCACGACGCAGGCGGGCAGCTCAGCACGTTCTCGAGCTTGCCGGTCTGCGTGCCGCGGTCCCACAGGCTGTAGGCCATGCGCGCGGGACGCTCGGTCGGGTGGTCGCCGCCGTCCTCCTCGAAGTTGAAGGTCAGCTGCTTGCCCGGCGGGATCTCCATGACGAAGAACGGCGTCCCGTTGGGATGCTGCGCGCTGCGCTCGCAGGAGTTCAGCACGGTGACGGTCGTCGGCAGGAGCGGCGTGGACTCGTACGTGAAGCCGCCGCCCGTCATCGGCATGTAGCCGCCGGAGGTGTTGTAGCAGCCGGCGAGCGGCACGCTGGAGGCGAGCAGGGCCGAGGCCGCGAACCGGCGCAGCACACGACGGAGGGCAGGGGCGTCGAGGTCCATGTGGGGGCGGATGCTACAGCGTCTCCACGAGGGCGGCGAAGGCTTCGCCGCGCCGCTCGTAGTTGGCGAACTGGTCGTGGCTGGCGCACGCCGGCGAGAGGAGCAGCACGTCCCCCTCGCGCGCCCGTCCCGCGGCTGCGCGCACCGCCGCCTCGAGCGTGTCGCAGCGGAATGCACCGGGTCCGTCGGCAAGGGCCGGCGCGGTGGCGCCGATCGCATAGAGCCCGGCCAGCCGGGGTGCCAGGTCGCGCACCGCCGAGAGGTCGACCTTCTTGTCGTAGCCGCCGGCGATCAGGTGGATCCGGCCGGCATCGGGGAACGCCCCGACCGCAAGCAGGGTGGCGTCGGGCGTGGTGCTCTTCGAGTCGTTGTAGCAGCGCACGCCGCGGCGCGTGCCCACGTACTGCAGCCGGTGCGGCAGGGCGCGGAAGCGCGAGAGGCGCCCCACCAGCGCGGCGCGGTCCGGCGTGGCGCCCGCGCGGCGGATCGCCGCCTCGGCGGCGAGTACCGCCAGGCGCGCGTTCCTCCGCTGGTGCTCGCCGGGCACCTCGGGCAGGTCGATCGCGGCGAGCAGCGCGTCGAGCTCGGCGTCGCCCGGCCGGGCGCTTGCCTCCCACCACGCGGTGCCGCAGGCGCGCGCCATGTCGGCGGCGGCTCCGGGCTGCTCGCGGTCGTACATGGTCACGAAGGCGTCGCCCGGCCGCTGCGCCGCGCGGATGGCGGCCTTGCTCATCGCGTAGTGGCCGAGCGTGCCGTGCCAGTCGACGTGGTTGGGCGCCAGGTTCGTGAGCACCGCGACCGCGGGGGACCAGGGCGTCAGCCCCGCAAGCCCCGCACCCTCACCGAGCCACCAGAGCATCGCGCTCGAGAGTTCGAGCACCGCGAAGCGTGCCTCCGCGCGCGCCGAGCCCAGAAGCGATCCGCCGATGTTCCCCCCGAGCGCCGCCGTTCCCGCCGGCTCGTCGAGGATCGCGGCGACCATGCCCGAGGTGCTGCTCTTGCCGGCGCTCCCCGTGATGCCGATCGTGCGGTCGCGGTCGAGGGCGTCGACCGACAGCCGGATCTCCGGCGTCACCGGCGTTCCCGCCCCGCGCGCCGCCATGCTGAAGCGGTCTGCCCAGGGCGTCGGCACCGCCGGGTTGGCGATGACCAGGTCTGCCTCCGCGAAGTCGCGCTCCTCGTGCCGGCCGAGCCGCAGCTCCACCGATCCGGCGGCCACTTCCCCGCGCAGCGCCGCGAGCGGCGCCGCCAGCGCCGCCTCGTCGGCCCGGTCGGTCAGCAGCACTCGTGCCCCGCGTCCGACGAGCCACTTCGTCACGCCCAGCCCGCCGCCGAAGCGGCCCAGGCCCATCACCGTGACGCGCGCGCCGGCCAGCGTGTCCGGGACCGGCCTCATCGCGTCGGCGTGATCGAGGGCGACGCCGGCAGCGGCGCCAGCAGCCCCATCAGGTCGTCCGCGTAGCTCGTGAGCGTGCGCCGGTCGGTGATCGGCCCGTAGGCGTCGCCGCGGATGAACTGGCGGACGATGCGGTCGTCCTCGGACATCATCGCCGCCTCCTCGCGGGTGGCGGTGCGGATCCGCTCGTAGTCCTGGCGCGGGGCGATCTTCAGGCACCGCCCCTTGTCGAGCATCACCATGCGGTCGGCGATGGTGAAGGCGCTGTCCATCTCGTGCGTCACCACCACGCTGGTGACGCCGAGCTTCTTCGTGAGCGTCAGGATCAGCTGGTCGATCTCGGCGCTGGTCACCGGGTCGAGGCCCGCGCTCGGCTCGTCGTAGAAGATGATCTCCGGGTCGAGGGCGAGCGCCCGGGCGAGGCCCGCGCGCTTCTTCATGCCGCCGGAGATCTGCGCCGGGAACTTGTCGGCGTGCTCGCGCAGGCCGACGGCCTCGAGCTTCATCTTCACCTGCAGCCGGATCAGGTCGTCGGGCATGTCGGTCAGCTCGCGCATCGGCAGGGCGACGTTGTCGGCGATCGACATCGACTGGTAGAGCGCGCCGCTCTGGAACAGGATGCCGAAGCGCCGTCGCAGCGCGTCGAGGCGCGGCTCGCCGACGGAGGCGATGTCCTCGCCGAACAGCCGGATGCGCCCGTGGGTCGGGTTGATCGCGCCGATCATCAGGCGCAGCAGCGTGCTCTTGCCGCAGCCGGAACCGCCCATGACCACCAGCGTCTCGCCGCGGCGGACCTTGAGGTCCAGCCCGGAGAGCACCGTCTGCTTCCCGAACTGCATGATGAGGCCGTCGACCTCGATCACCGCCTCCTGGTCAGCGGGCACCGGCGGGTTCCGTGGGGGCGTTGGCTGCGGGCTGCTCGTCATCCGGCGGGAGCACGATACGCGTTCCGTCGGGGAGCAGGAACTCGAAGCGCCGCACGCGCATGGCGGCGACCGCCGTGGCGGCGCCGGGGCGCTCGAAGGTGACCATGGTGCGCACCGGACCGTCCACGGCCGCGAACCGGCCCACGTAGAGG
>JBJTJU010000196.1:0-8709 GCA_046096165.1 Phycisphaerales bacterium
CGACCTTCCCCTCCGCCGATGCAGCCACCGACAGCCCGAGGGCGGCGGCGAGCGAGGCGAGGATGGTTGGGGCAGGGCCCATCGGGGAACGGTAGGCAGGGTCTGTTGGCGGGGGCGGGTGCCGCGGCCGCCAACTGACCCTGCCTACCGTTCCCCGATGGGCCCTGCCCGAACCATCCTCGCCTCGCTCGCCGCCGCCCTCGGGCTGTCGGTCGCTGCATCGGCGCAGGTGAAGGTCGGCGGCGGCTACGAGGCGCCGGCGCCGACCGTCGACGCGGCCCCCGAGCTCGTCGGCGTCGACATCATCGACCGCCTCGACGCGCAGCTGCCGCTCGACGCGACGTTCCTCGACGAGCGCGGCAACCGCGTGGCGTTCCGCGACGTGCTGCCGAAGGACCGGCCGGCGATCCTGCAGATCGGCTACCTGCGCTGCCCCATGCTCTGCAGCCTGGTGATGAACGCGCTGGTGCGCGGCATCCAGGGCGTGGACTGGACGGTCGGCGACCAGTACGACGTGATCTCGCTCTCGGTCAACCCGGCCGAGGGACCCGAGCTCGCCGACGCGAAGAAGGCGGGCTACGTGGCCGAGTACGGCCGCGCCGGCAGCGCCAGGGGCTGGCACTTCCTCACCGGCCAGGAGGCCGAGATCCGCAAGGTGACCGACGCGGTCGGCTTCGAGTACCGCCTGCAGGAGAACGGCGAGTACTCGCACGCCGCGGCGGTGTTCGTGCTGACCCCGCAGGGCCGCCTCAGCCGCGTGCTCTACGGCGTGAAGTACGAGCCCGCGAACGTGCGCATGGCGCTGCTCGAGGCCTCCGAGGGCCGCATCGGCACCACGCTCGACCGCATCATCCTCTGGTGCCACATCTACGACGCGCAGGCCGGCGGCTACGTGGTGCTCGCCATGCGCGTGATGCAGCTCGGCGGCGCGCTGACGCTCGCCGTGCTCGCCGGGGGCCTGGGCTGGTTCTGGTGGCGCGAGGCCCAGTCGCGCCGGCTCGCACCGCAGGCCGTCCCCGCGCCCCACGCCGAATAGACCCGACGAGACGATCCCCATGGACACCCCCACGCCACCCACCTTCTGGATGCCCACGGGCGCGTCGACCATCGCCCCCGGCGTCGACCACACCCTCGACGTCATCAACTGGATCTGCTACGTCTTCTTCGCGATCATCGTGGCGCTGATGGTGTACTTCGTCGTGAAGTACCGCCACCGCACGGGCGAGCGGTTCCGCACCGACTACCCGCACCACAACACTCCGCTGGAGATCGGCTGGTCGATCCTGCCCACGATCATCGTGATCGGGATCTTCGTCGTCGGCTTCCGCAGCTACCTCGACATCTACACGGCGCCCAAGAACGCCTTCGACGTCAAGGTGACCGCGCAGAAGTGGGGCTGGACCTTCCAGTACCCCAACGGCGCGCAGTCGGACGACCTCTACGTGCCCGCCGGCCAGCCCGTGCGCCTGGTGCTGCGCTCGAGCGACGTGCTGCACTCGCTCTTCATCCCGGACTTCCGCGTCAAGCGCGACATCGTGCCGGGCCGCTACACGTACGCGTGGTTCCAGTGCGACTTCCCCACCGGCCAGCCCGGCAAGGAGCCGCGCAACCCGAACGCCGCGCGCGTCGAGGGCGCCCTGGACGAGGCGCAGCGGCACGCGCTGTTCTGCACCGAGTACTGCGGCACGGGCCACTCCAAGATGAACCGCTACGTCTACGTGCTGGACGAGGCGTCCTTCGGCGAGTGGATGCAGAAGCAGAGCCGCTGGATCGAGGACATCCCCGAGGACCAGCTGTGGTTCAAGGCCGGCCCGAAGCTCTTCGCCCGCTGCAGCCAGTGCCACTCCCTCGACGGCACCGACGGCATCGGCCCGAGCTGGAAGGGCATTGTCGAGCGCGTGAAGGCCTATCCCTTCGTGGGCGAGGGCAAGAGGTACGGCACGTGGGAGGACTACGTGCGCACCTCGATCCTGGTGCCCGGCGACTACGTGGTGCCGCCCTACGCCAACGCCATGCCGACCTTCAAGGGCCAGCTCAACGACGTCGCCATCGACGCGGTGATCGGCTACATGCAGCACCTCGACCAGCTCGACCCGAAGACGGGCAAGCTGCTCCCCACCCTGGATCCCGAGACGGCCCAGCCGCGCGCGGCGGGCGCGACGAAGTGACGCACCCGAACCCGACGACCACGCACAGGACCCCGACGCCATGACCACCATCCCGCTTCCATCCGCCGGCCCCGTCCGCGACACGATCGAGGCCCGCCCCGAGCACGACAACTACCTGACGCACACGCGCGGCGTGCTGTCGTGGGCCTTCACCCTCGACCACAAGCGCATCGGCGTCATGTACCTGTGGTCGGTGCTCGGCTCGTTCCTGCTCGGCGGCATCTTCGCCCTGCTGGTGCGCACCGAGCTGCTCACCCCCGGCCCGACGATCACCGAGAGCGCCGACACCTACAACCAGTGGTTCACCCTGCACGGGGCGATCATGGTGTTCCTGGTGATCATCCCCAGCATCCCGGCGGCGCTGGGGAACGTCGTCCTGCCGATCATGCTGGGCGCGAAGGACGTCGCCTTCCCGAGGCTGAACCTCTTCAGTTACTACCTGTGGGTGACCGGCGCGGTGCTCTGCATCCTGTCGCTGGCCATGGGCGGCTTCGACACCGGCTGGACCTTCTACACGCCGTACTCCACCACCACCGCCGCGGGCGGGGTGATCCCGGTGCTGACGGCGGTGTTCATCCTGGGCTTCAGCTCGATCTTCACCGGGCTGAACTTCGTGGTCACCGTCCACAAGCTGCGCCCCCCGGGCATGACCTGGTTCCGGATGCCGCTCTTCATGTGGGCGCTCTACGCCACGGCCATCATCCAGGTGCTGGCGACCCCGGTGCTGGGCATCACGCTGCTGCTCCTCATCGTCGAGAAGACGGTGAACGTGGGCATCTTCAACCCCGCGATGGGCGGCGACCCGGTGCTCTACCAGCACTTCTTCTGGTTCTACAGCCACCCGGCCGTCTACATCATGATCCTGCCCGCGATGGGCATCATCAGCGAGATCATCGCGATCAACAGCCACCGGTCGATCTTCGGCTACCGCTTCATCGCGTTCAGCTCGATCGCCATCGCGATGTTCAGCTTCATCGTCTGGGGCCACCACATGTTCACGTCGGGCCAGTCGGCCCTGCTGAACACGCTGTTCTCGGCGATCAGCTTCAGCGTCGCCATCCCCAGCGCCGTCAAGGTGTTCAACTGGGTGGCCACGCTCTACAAGGGATCCGTGTCGCTGACCACGCCCATGTGGTACGCGCTGGCCTTCCTGTTCCTCTTCACCATCGGCGGCCTCACCGGCCTGCACCTGGCCACGCTCAGCACCGACGTGCACCTGCACGACACGTACTTCGTGGTCGCCCACTTCCACTACGTGATGATGGGCAGCGCGCTGATCGCCATGATCGGCGGCGTGCACCACTGGTGGCCGAAGATGTTCGGGCGCATGTACGACGAGCGCCTGGGCACCATCGCCTGCTGGATCATCTTCATCGGCTTCAACGTGACGTTCTTCACCCAGTTCATGCTGGGTTCGCACGGCATGCCGCGCCGGTACTACGACTACCAGCCCGAGTTCCAGGTCTACCACGTCATCTCGACGGTCGGCAGCTACATCATGGCGTTCGGCTTCGTGCTGACGGCCGTGAGCCTCTTCGGCAGCTTCTTCGGCGGCCGCAGGGCTCCGGCGAACCCGTGGGGAGGCCGCAGCCTGGAGTGGCAGTGCGCCAGCCCGCCGCCCTTCGACAACTTCGCGAAGGCGCCGCGCGTCGGCGACTGCTACGACTTCAGCGTCGTCCACTGGGACGAGAAGACCGGCGGCTACTGGGTCGACGAGTCCGCCGACCCCGAGGTGAACTCCTCCGCGGCGCCGAAGGCCGCGCACTGACCGAACGACCAGGGAGCCACACGTGACCCAGACCATCGCCCACGCCCAGGACAGCCACGGCCACGACGGCCACGGACACGGCCACGACGGCCATGGCCACGGGCACGACCCGCACCTGGCCCACCACTTCGACAGCATGGCGCAGCAGTTCGACAGCGCCAAGCTGGGGATCTGGCTGTTCCTCGCCACCGAGGTGCTGTTCTTCGGAGGCCTCTTCGCGGCGTACGTGATCCTGCGCATGCGCAATCCCGAGGTGTTCAGCTACGCGAGCCACTACCTCGACACGATCATGGGCGGGATCAACACCTGCGTGCTGATCGTCTCGAGCCTCACCATGGCCCTCGCGGTGCGCTGCGCGCAGACGAACAACCGCAAGGGCCTGATCCTCGGCCTGGTGCTCACGTTCCTGGGCGCGGTCGGCTTCCTGGTGATCAAGTACTTCGAGTACTCGCACAAGATCCACGACCACCTCGTCTGGGGCAGCACCTTCTACGTGCCGCCGGAGGGCAAGGAAGGCGACGCCGAGCGCGAGGCGCTGAAGACGGCGCCCACCGTGTCCACCACGCTCGTCGTGCAGGACCCCGCGCCGTTCGTGGTGCCGGACCAGGCGTCGAAGCCCGCCGTCGACGCGTCGGCGGTCCAGCAGCCCTCGCGCGGCCCGACCGGCATCGCGCGCGCCTCGGGCGAGCCCGCCCCGGCGCCCGCCGCCGAGCCCGCGCCCGGGAAGGTCGAGGAGGCCCACCCGGCCCTCCACCTCGAGGACCCGGCGATGCCGCCGAACACGCACCTGTTCTTCGCCATCTACTACGCGATGACCGGCCTGCACGGCATCCACGTCGTGGCCGGCATGGGGATCCTGGCGTGGCTCACCTGGCGCGCCGTGCGCGGCGACTTCTCGAGCAAGAACTTCACCGCGGTCGACACCGGCGGCCTCTACTGGCACATCGTCGACCTGATCTGGATCTTCCTCTTCCCGCTCTTCTACCTCATCCACTGAGCGACCCCCGAGGACCACGACCATGGCCCACCACGCCGACCACGCCCACGGAGACGAGGCCCACCCCGAGGTGGGGCACGTCGTCCCCGTCCGCTACCTGTACGCCGCCGGCCTTGCGCTGCTCGTCCTGACCGTCGTCACCGTGGCCGTGCGCTACGTCGACCTCGGCGAGGCGAACATGCCCGTGGCGCTCGGCATCGCGCTCGTCAAGGCGACGATCGTCGCGCTGATCTTCATGCACCTGCGCTGGGACCGGCCGTTCAACCTGCTGGTGCTGATCGGCTCGATCGTCTTCGTGCTGCTCCTGATCGCCTTCACGTCGATGGACGTGCACCAGTACGAGCCGACGATCTTCGGCGGCAACGCCCCCGAGGCCCAGGCGACGCTCGACGCGAACGCCCCGGGGGCCCCCGTGGCGCAGATGAAGTCCCCGGACATGTGAACCCGCGCCGGCCGCGCGGTCCGCGGGCCGTCCCACGATGGCCATCAAGACCGCCACGGTCGTGGATCCCTTCGACAGCGCCCGCGAACGCGGCGGCGCCGGGGTGTTCGGCATGTGGGTGTTCATCGCCGTGGTGGCGATGATCTTCCTGGCCACGATCCTTGGCTACGTGGTGGTGCGCGTGGACCGGCCGCCGGGCAGCGAGTGGATGCCCCCGGGCACGCCCGGGCTGCCGCCGGCGCTCCTCCTGTCGACGGCGATCCTGCTGGTGTCGAGCTGGACGATGCAGTCGGCCGTCGGCGCCGCGCGCGCCGGGCGGCCCGCGCGGGTGGTGGCGTCGATCGGCACGACGCTCGCCCTCGCCATCCTGTTCCTGGGGATCCAGGTGCTGGCGTGGGCCGAGCTGTGGCGTGCGCAGGGCACGATCGCCAGCGGCCTCTACGCGTGGACCTTCTACGTGCTCACGGGCCTGCACGCGGTGCACGTCCTGGGCGGCCTGCCGCCCATGGTGGTCGCGCTGCGGCACGCGCGCGCGGGGCGGTACACGCCCGCGGACCACGCGGGGCTCGTCCTCTGCGCCATGTACTGGCACGCGCTGGACGCGATCTGGCTGCTTCTCTACGCGACGCTGCTGCTCGGGTCCTGATCATGCCGTGCGCGGCCGCGGCGCGTCACCAGCGCGCGGCGTTCGCGAACCAGAGCATCGGCACCGCCACCACCGGGCGGCCGTCGGTGCCGCGCGCCATCGCGGCAAGCGGCACGGCCTGCACGCGCAGCTCGATGTCGCGCCCGCCGACCGTGACCGTGACCCGGTCGGCCCCGGCGGCACGCGCCGCCAGTTCCGCGAGCGAGAACGCGGCGCGCTCGCCCTTCTCACGGATCTCGATCACCGCCGTCTTGCGCGTGCGTGGCGCCCCCGCCGCCGCCGCCTCGAGCGCGGCGGCCGCGGTCTGCGGCTCGGGCGCGGTGTCCAGCAGGCCATCGACCGGGAAGTCGACGCGCGGCGTCAGGCAGTAGCGCGCGTAGCTCAGCTCCTTGTAGCGGCTGGACATCGCGGGCGTTCCCAGGGCGACGGTGGTGTCCGGCCACGCCGCGAGCCACATCTGCCACGAGGCGATGTTGACGTCGGGCAGCGGCTCGAGACGCGCGCCGCGCGCCGCCTCGGGGCCCGCGATCGCGCGCATGCCAAGCTGGCTCCAGAGGCTGGTGGCGGCGCCGGCGCCCTCGGCCGCGCCGCCCGGCGCGCCGCCGGATGCGCCCGCGGGACGGTCGTACATCACGAGGTTGCTGTTCAGCAGCAGGCCGCTCACGTGGAACGTGCGCTCGGTGCCGTCGATCCGGCGGTCGAAGGCCACGAGGCTGTCGGTGAGCGGCGAGAAGGTGATCGCCACGGGCACGCCGCCCACCACGTCGTTCACCACCTCGTGGGCGTTGAGGATGGAGAGCGGATAGGCGCGTGCCTCGCCGTTGATGACGATGCCGGCCACGCGGTCGGTGGGGACCACGAGCTTTCGCCGGTGCTCGGCGTTCCAGCGCAGCACCTCGGCGCCGCGGATGGTGTCCGGCCGGTCGAGCGAGACCAGGAAGTCGCGCGGGTTGCCGCTTCCCACCAGGTACGCGCGGTCGGCGAGCATCGGCTCGAGCACGAAGCCGTAGGTCGACGGGTCGCTGCCGCGGCCCACGGGGCGTTCGGCCATGAAGACGCCGCTCGTCGCCCAGAGGAGGAACGCGCCGATCACGATCGCCATCGCCACCAGCACCCAGCCGCCGCCGCGCAGGGTGAGCGTGGGGTGTCCGTCCGGGCGGGCGTTCACTGCGGCTCCTCGAACGCCGAGGGCGGCACCTCGAGGATCACGGCGCCGTCGGCGGGCGTCGCCACGGTGACCGCGCGGGTGCGGTCGGCCACCATCGCACCCAGGACGATGGGCAGGTACGCCAAGCTCGCGAGGAACAGCCGCCGCGCCCGCGCGTCGGACCGCTCGCGCATGAACCCGAGCGCCAGCCACGACATCCAGAGCCCCGCCACCAGCGCCACCGGCGCGTACCAGCGCACGCCCGCCACGCCCGTGAGCACGGCGAGCAGCCCGACCGGCACGAGCGCCAGGCTCGAGAGGAGCGCCGCCTGCGCGGTGGCGGTGCCGGACGGGTCGCGCACCGGCAGCATCACGAAGCCGCCCGCCGCGTAGTCGGCGCGGTAGAGCCAGGCGAGCGCGAGGAAGTGCGGGATCTGCCACGCAAAGAGCAGGGCGAAGAGCGCCCACGCGCCGGGGGCCATCGTGCCCGTGACCGCGGTCCATCCGATCACGGGCGGGATGGCGCCCGTCACGGCACCCACCAGCGTGTTGAACGTGGTGCGCGGCTTGAGCGGCGTGTAGAGCAGGACGTAGAGCAGGATGTTCGCCGCGGCCAGGGCGCTCGCGAGCATCGTGGTGCCGAAGGCGAGTGCCGCGCACCCCGCGTATCCGGCAAGCACCGCCACCACGAACACGGTGCGTGGGCGGGCGTGGCCCGCGGGGAGCGGTCGCCCCGCGGTGCGCCGCATGCGCGCGTCGCGGCGGATCTCCGCCAGCTGGTTGAGCATCGCCGCGCTCGTCGCGGCCAGGCCGGTGCCGAGGCACGCCCATCCGAGGCGGACCCAGTCGACCGCCGGCGCCGGCGCCACCAGGAAGCCGACCGCCGCGGTCAGCAGCACCAGCGCGCTCAGGCGGGCCTTCGCGAGCCTCGACCACACCACGGCCGCGCCCGGCGTCGGGGCGGCGCCTTCGGTCGGGGCGGTGGCGGGAACGGTGCTCATCGAATCAGGTTCCCGTGAAGGCAGGCTGAATAGCATAGGTCTCCCCCTTCCTTCCCAAGGATCCGCATGCTTCCCATCGCCGCGCTCCAGGATGCCGCCGCCGCCCCCGCCGCCGAGCCGACTCCGCTCGGGCTGGGCGCGCTGATCGCACTCTTCGTCGTGGGCTCGATCGTCGTCGTCTTCTGGTCGCGCTGGGTGCGGCCGATGAACCTGGCGCTCGGCTACGCGGCCACCGTGGCGATGTGGGCGCTGAGCTACGTGGCCATGCTGCAGCCGGGCATCGTGGCGGGCGAGGCGCTCTTCGCCGGCGCGCTCGCCTGCGTGTTCGCCGCGGGGTGGGTGGCTGGCCGCCGCGCGCCGGGCGAGGCAAGCGGCATGTCCGTCGGCATCGTCTCGGCCACCATCAACCTCATGGTGATCGGCGCGTTCCTCCGCGACGAGCAGGGCGGGTCGGTGGTCCGTCCCATCGCCTACGTCGCGGGCCTGTACGCGGCGAGCGCCGTGCTCGGCTCGCTCGGCGACCGTCTCGGCCGCCGGTCC
>JBJTJU010000197.1:0-2299 GCA_046096165.1 Phycisphaerales bacterium
CGCGCAGATGGACCGCTGGTTCGGCCGCGGCGCCATGGCCGGATGGCGGCTCCTGCGCACCGACCGCATCCTGCGCGCGCTGCCGCGGCAGCATGCGCCGGACCTGGCGGCACGTCCCGCGCCCGTCGTCGACGACTGCACCGTGGTGGCCGGCGACCACGTCACCGACGGATCGATCGACGGCGCGTGGCGCAGCGGCAGCGACGCCGCGGCCGCCGCGCTGCGGATGGTCAGCCGCTGACCTCGCGCGTGCGCACGGTCATCACGGCCGTCGACATCTTCGGCTGGATCTCGTTGCGGATGATCTCGACGCGGGCGCTGCGGTCGCCCTTGCGGAACTCGAGCACCGCCATCGAGGGCGAGAGCGTCTCGGCGTAGAGCTTCCACCCGGCCGCGTCGAAGCGCCCCCTCGTCTCCTGCACGCGCGCGGCGAGGTTCGGGACATCCCCCTTGTAGGCGAACTGCCCGGCGGTCACCTGGTCGCCGCGCTGGACGATCCCCGACGAGTCGCGCGGCACCAGCCCGGGCACCTGCGGCAGGTCGGTGCGCAGCACGGACTCGGGCTCGGACGCGCACGAGGCAAGGGCCGCCGCGGCCAGGAACGCCAGAGTTGTCGCCGCGCGTCGCATCTGTCCGATACAAGGTAGCCGCGGCAGAACGCCCGCGCAGGGACGCGCCATGGGCCGAGGATTCGAACGCCAAGCCCGCACCTTCGCCGCGCTCACGCTGCTGAGCCGCGTGACGGGCTTCGGCCGCGACGCGATCCTTGGCCGCATCTTCGGCGCCGGGCCGATGCTCGACGCGTTCAACGTCGCCTTCCAGTTCCCGAGCCTGTTCCGGAAGCTCTTCGGCGAGGGAGCGCTCTCGGCGTCATTCCTGCCCGTCTACGCGCGGCTCGACAAGGACGATCCCGCGGTGGCCCGCCGGTTCGCCGGCGTGATGCTCGCGATGGTCGCGATCTTCCTGGCCGGGCTGGCGATCGCCGGCGAGGCCATCCTCCTCTGGCTCAGCGGGCTGCAGCTGCACTCGGAGTTCGCGCTACGTCTGATGATGATCATGCTGCCCTACATGCCGCTCGTCTGCCTGGTGGCACTCATGGGGGCGATGCTGCAGGTGCATGGGCGGTTCGGGCCGACGGCGGCATCGCCGATCATCCTGAACCTGTGCATCATGGCCACGGCGTTCATCGGCAGCGAATGGTGGGAGTCGCTCGGCCTCGGCCCGTCCGCCGGCGACCGCGGCCCCGTCGAGCGCGTGGCGTGGAGCGTGATGGTGGCGGGGCTGCTGCAGCTGGCCGTCCACCTCTGGGCGCTGCGCCACCACCGCGTGCGCGCGCACCTGAAGCTGGCCGACGATCGCCACCACGTGCGCGGCGTGGTGCTGCGGACGCTTCCCATGCTGCTTGGCCTCGGCGTCTTCCAGCTGAACACCTTCGTCGACAGCCTGGTGGCCAGCTGGCAGACGATGGTGGGGCCGACGATCCTCGGGGTCCCCTATCCGCTCCGCGAGGGCAGCCTGACCTTCCTTTCGTACGCCCAGCGCCTCTACGAGTTCCCGCTGGGGGTCTTCGGCCTCGCCGTCGCGACCGCGATCTTCCCCGCGCTCTCGCGGCAGGCGCCGGACGCCGACGCGTTCGCCGCGACGCTGCGGCGAGGGGTGCGGCTCGTCGTCTTCATCGGGCTTCCCGCGAGCGCCGGGCTCATGCTGGTCGCGGAGCCGCTCACCGCGGTCATCCTGCAGGGAGGGGCGTTCTCCGCCGAGGACACCCGCGAGACGGCGTGGATCCTGCTCGGCTACGCGGGGGCGGTGTGGGCGTACTCGCTCAACCAGGTCCTGGTGCGGGCGTTCTCCGCCCGCGGCGACAGCATGACGCCCGTCAGGATCGCCCTCGGGCTGGTCGGTCTGAACCTCCTCCTCAACGTGACGCTGATCTGGACGCCGCTCCGCACCGCGGGGCTCGCGTGGTCGACCGCGATCTGCGCCATCGTGCAGCTCGCGTGGCTCATGCGGGCGATCGCGCGGCGGGTCGGACCCGCCGACGCGGCGGCGCCGAGGATCCTCGACCACGAGGTGCGTCGCAGCATCCTTCGAAGCGTCCTCGTCACCGCGGCGATGGCCGCCGCGACGTGGGCGGCGCTGCGCCTGCTCGCCCACCTTCCCGCCGAGCACGGCTGGTGGGGCTCGCTCGCGACGATCCTGATCCTCGTCGGCGTGGGAACGGTCGTGGTCGTCGCGGTCGCGCGGCTGCAGCGGATGCCCGAGCTCGCGTGGGCGATCGGCCGCGCGGATCGACCCGGAT
>JBJTJU010000198.1:0-4508 GCA_046096165.1 Phycisphaerales bacterium
GCGGCGCGAGGACCGCATCGAGCGCGAGCGGCTCGAGCGCGAGATCGACGTCGCGCGCCGCATCCAGGCGGGGACGTTTCCGTCGGGCTACGCGGTCGTGCACGGGTGGGAGATCGCCGCCGAGAGCCGTCCCGCGGACTCCTGCGGCGGCGACGCGTTCGACGTGGTGCCGATGCAGGGCGACGCCGTGGACGACGACGGCGGCGAGCCGGACGGGTACGTGCTGTCGATCGCCGATGCGACCGACCACGGCGTGGCCAGCGCGCTGTCGAGCGTCCAGGTGCGCGCGATGCTTCGCCTGGGGCTGCGCACCGGCCGGCCGATCGTGCGGATCGCCGAGCAGGTGAACGCGCAGCTCTGCCGCGACCTGCCGGACGGGAGAAACGTCACCGCATGGTTCGCGCGGCTCGATGCCGCCACCGGCGAGGTGCACGCCGTGTCGGCGGGGCAGGGGCCGATCCTCCTCTACCGCCGCGCCACGGACGCCTTCGAGGTCCACGGCGCCGACCAGCCGCCCTTCGGGGTGGTGCCCGTTCCCTACGACGACGCGGAGTCGCGCCGGTTCCGGCTCGAGGCCGGCGACCTGCTGGTGGCGCTCACCGACGGCTACTTCGAGGCGCCGGCAGCGGATGGCGGCGACCGCTTCGGCGACGCGCGGGTGATGGAGGCGGTCCGCGGCGCACGCGACGGCGGCGCGCACGAGGTGCTGGCGGCCCTGAAGTCGGCGGTCGAGTCGTTCACGGGCGGCGCACCGCTCGAGGACGACCGGACCGCGCTCATCGTGCGTCGGGTGCCGTGAGGGCCCCGGGCGCGTGCGTCAGTTCTGGTGGCTGAAGTCGGCGGTGTCCGCCGCGTCGATCCACGTGCGCATGTCGAGCAGTTCGCCGATCGACGAGCTGCCGACGCTGCCGTCGGCGCGCAGCACGGCGGTCTTGCCGTTGTAGCGCCTGAGCGGCACGCTCTGGTTCACGTTGACCCCGAGCACGCCGGTATCGGTGCCGCCCTGCGGTGCGGCCGCGAGGATCGAGGGAAGGCCGAGCCCTGCGCCCACGGCGCCGGCATCGAGCCCCTGCATGTTCCCCATGTACGGCCCCCACACCACCTGCTGCGCCAGCATCGGCGGCACCACCCAGGCGCTGCCCGGAAGCGAGTCCTCGCCGGAGGTCGTGTCGCGGTAGGTGCCGGGCGCACGCAGCGTGCTCGAGAAGAAGATCCCCAGCTCGCCGGTGCGCGAGATGTGCGAGAGGCGCGTCGCCGTCAGGCCGCCGTTGCGGGCCGCGGCGCCGCCCTGCGGGGTCCATGCGGCGTTCTCGAAGGCCATGGCGGAGTTCTCCCACCACCCGCCGACGTAGTAGGCGTTGTAGCCGAAGGCAGGCTGCAGGGCGAGGCCGCTGCCGCCGACGGTCACGGCGTTCGACATCCAGCCCGGGATGGCCGGTTCACCGACCCAGTCCTCGGGCAGGTCGCTCTGGCGCTCGACCGATCCTTCCTCGGCGCGGTAGGCCAGGAGCGTGCCGTACGGGTCGTCCAGGAAGCGCGCCAGGCGCCACGGGTAGGTCTGCGACACGCTCGTCGGAAGCTGCGCGCCGGACATGTTTCGGTAGGTGACGCGCCACGCCGCCTGGGTGGGCTCGTCGATGAAGCCGGGCAGCAGCTGCTCTTCGTACGTGTTGGCGTACTGGCTCCATGCTGCATGCACGCCGCGCATCAGGTTCAGTTCCTTGGTCTTGCGCGCGGTGCCCAGGGCGCCGCGGACGCCGGCGACGATGATCCCGATGAGGAGCGCGATGATGCCGACGGTGACCAGCAGCTCGACGATCGTGAAGGCGGCGCGGCGGGTCGTGGGATGCAGGCGGTTCCGCATGATGTGGGTCCTGAAGATACGGGATCGGGACGGCATCCCGGCAGGCGCACCGCGGGAATCCACCCACGTCATCGGCCGTCGAGGAGCCACTGCGCGAGGAAGGCCGTGCCCCGTTCCTTCGCGTCGGAGGCGAAGCGGCCGAAGCCCGCGTGCTCGTTGGGCGCGCCGGTCGGGCCGTAGGCGTGCATGGTGATGCGGTCCGGGTCGGCGGAACGGCGGCGCAGTTCGTCGACGAAGTCGCGCTGCCCCTCGGCCGGCACCCACTCGTCGAGCTCGTTGTGCAGGGCGAGGAAGGGGATGTCGCGCCAGCCCTCCAGGTGCCGGACGGGGTCCATCGCCGCCACGCGCGCGGGGTCGAACATCGCGCGGCGCTCCTGCCAGCGCCAGCTGCCGATGCTGCACTCGACCATGGCGCAGTCGAAGGCGTGCGGACGGCAGAGGCGCACCATGGTGGCCATGCCGCCGGCGCTCATCCCGCCGATCGCGCGGCGGCAGCCGGCGTGCTCGCCGGAGGCGTCGAGGTCGGCGACGACGGCATCGATCTCCCCGGCCATCTGCTCGACCACCTCCAGCGTTCGCGCGGGCTCCTGCAGCCCGGCATCGAACCGCTCGCCGTGGCCCGGCAGGTCCAGCGCGCACGAGGCGATGCCCGCGCGTGCCAGGCGCAGGTAGCGGCCGGGGTCGAGTTCCTTGGTCACCGTCCGCCCGTGCATCCAGACCAGGACGGGGACCGGCCGCGTCGCGCGTCCGGTGGCCGCGTCGAGGTGCGGATGCACGAGGAGCGCCGGCACCTCCCCGCCCACCAGTCGCACGGTGCGCGACATCGTCGCAAGCGACGACGGGAGCTGTCCGAAGGGCTGCGGCACGGGCGGCGGACTGTAGCAGCCCGTATCCTCGCCGCCGTGCACTCACGCGTGGTCATCATGGGTGGCGAGCACCGCTCGCGCGTCCTGCGCACGCCGGCCGGCGCCGACGTGACGCGACCGATGACCGGGCGCGTGAAGGAGAGCATCTTCAACATCCTGCGCGGCTGGTTCGACGACGCGGTGGTGCTCGACCTCTTCTCGGGCGTGGGCACCATGGGCCTGGAGGCGATGAGCCGCGGCGCGCGTGCCGCGGTGCTCGTCGAGCGCGACCGCGACGTGATCGACTGCCTGGAGGAGAACATCCGTGCGCTGCACCTCGAGGGCAAGGCGGTCGCCGTGCAGGCCGATGCGCTGTCGCCGGCGGCGCTCGCCGACCTGCCGGGGCCGGTGACGGTGGCCTTCATGGACCCGCCGTACCCGCTGGCCGAGCAGTCGAGCGGCCGGCGCAAGATCCTGGAGCAGTGCGCGCGGATCCGCGGCGTGATGGCCGACCGCGGATGGCTCCTGCTGCGCCTGCCCTACGAGCTGGCGCCCGACGAGCGCGCCGTGCCGGGCTTCGACGGCCCGGAGATCCGCTCCTTCGGCGACATGCACGTCCACCTCTGGTCCGTGAGGGCGAACGAACAATGATCATCGCGACCGCCATCGTCACGCTGTGGATTGCCGCCGATGTCGGCGGGACCGCGGCACCCGCCGTGCCTGCGCCCGCCGCGGACGCGGCTCACGCACCCGCGCCCGTCGGCCCCGCCTCGCCGCCGACCGGCGCCGAGGTGGATGCCATGGTGCGCGAGGGGCTTGCGTTCCTCGTCTCGGCCCAGGAGGGCGAGCCGCGTGCGCAGTGGCCCTACGAGGGCGTCTATCGCGTGCGCGGGGAGATCCCATTCGGCTACCGGATCGGCGGCACGTCGATCGTCGGCGAGTGCCTGGTGCGCATGCCCGGCTACGCGTCGGACGCGGCGCGTCGCGAGGCCGTCGCGCGTGCGTGCCGGTTCGTGTGCGCCGGCACCGCCGAGCCGCTCATGGACCCCGTCTACGACGCGGGCTACGACGTGCGCGGCTGGGGCTACTGCTATGGCGCGCGGTTCCTGCTCGTGCTGCGCGCCGCGAAGGCCGTGCCGGCGGGGCAGGAGGCCGAGGTCGACCGCGCGCTGGGCTGGTACCTCGATGCCATGCAGCGCACCGAGATCCCCGAGGTCGGCGGGTGGAACTATGCGCGCCAGCCGGGCATCGAGACGCCGTGCCCGATGTCGCCCTTCATGACGGCGCCGTGCCTGCAGGTCCTCTTCGAGGCGCGCGCACAGGGGCTGAAGGTCGATGCGGCGGTGGTGTCGCGCGCCCTCGATGCGCTCGAGCGCTGCCGGACCGGCGACGGCAACTTCGCCTACAGCGCGCAGCGCCAGGCCCGCGAGCCCGCGCGGACCATGCCCGGCGCCATCGGCCGCATGGTGTGCGGCGAGCCGGTCCTGATGCGCGCGGGGCGTTCCGATGCCGCGCGCGTGCGTGCGTCGGTCGACGCGTTCCTCGAGCACTGGATCGAGCTCGAGAAGCGGCGCCGGAAGAACGGCACGCACGTGGCGCCCTACGGCGTGGCTCCGTACTACTTCTTCTTCGGCTTCTTCCACGCAAGCGACGCGGTCGAGATGCTCCCGGAAGCCGAGCGCGGCGAGTACCGCCGGCAGCTGGTGCAGCTCCTGGCCGCGGTGCGCGACGCGGACGGCACGTGGGACGACCGGGTCTTCCCGCGTTCCCGCAGCTTCGGCACCGCGATGGCCATCATG
>JBJTJU010000199.1:0-2962 GCA_046096165.1 Phycisphaerales bacterium
ACGCCGGAGCCCGCGCCCGCACCTGCACCCGAGCCACCGCCTGCGGCGGAGCCGCCACCGCCTGCGGCGGAGCCGCCACCGGCACCGACGCCTCCGCCACCGCCCGTTCCCGCGAAGCCCGACCTCTCGAGCGCCACGCCCGCGCAGTTGCTGCCCGCGCGCGACGGCCAGGCGCACCGCTACGAGCTGCGCGCCTTCGGCGACGGGCACGTCGAGGTGTGGATGGACGGCACGCGCGTGCCCAACGACCGGCTCTTCCGCCGCGACGCCATGGTGGCCGTGCTCGATGCGGACGGCCACGTCATCGAACGCCTCGACCTGCCGTCCAACTGGACGCCCGCGCACGGCACGCCGCCGGCGCCCGGCACGTACCTCACCTTCGACGGCAAGGTGCTGGTGCCGCCGGCCGCGATGCTCGGCGGGCGCCTGGAGGCGGTGTCGCCCGCGGTGCTCGCGCACATGCACGCCGAGCACACCGCGCCCGATGGCAGCCAGTGCGCGCGTCGCCTCGGCCGGCCAGTCGCACTCGTGGCTTCGCCCCACCAGCAGGTCGCCGCCGCCGGCCGCGAAGAGCAGCTCGGTGGCCGACGGCAGGAGGCTGACGACGCGGGGCGGCTGCATGCGGGCGGCACTCCGGAGACGACGACGCCCGGCGCGTGGCCGGGCGTCAGCGGTGGGAAGCTGGGGATCTAGGATTCGAACCTAGACAAACTGAGTCAGAGTCAGTTGTGCTACCGTTACACCAATCCCCAGTGCGCGGGTCGGACCGAGAATTCTAGCGCGGCGGTGCGCTGGGCGTTGCGCTTGGCGCGCTGCCCTGCGGGGGCGCCGGCGGGGGTGCCGGCTGCGGCCGGATGGCCTTGCGGACCGCGCTCTCGGACTTCATCTGCTGCTCCAGTTCCGCGATCCGGGCGCGCGCGGCGTCCAGCTCGGCCTCGGTCGCTGGGGTGGCGGCGGGCGCCGGTGTCGGTGCGGCAGGGGGCGGCACCACGGCGGCGGGTGCAGGCGTTGGCGGTGGCGCAGCCGCGCCGGCAGGATGGCTCGCCGCGGTGGTCGGCGGCTTCGGCATCGGCGCACCCAGCGGGCGCACCATGTGCTTCGGATCCCAGGCGGCGAGCGTGACGGTGGTCTCGGTGCGCCGGCCCGCACGCACCACGGAGAATGCGATCGAGTCGCCCGGCTTCTTCGCGCGCACGATGGCGCGGATCGCCTCCGGCGACGCGTTCGGCGAACCGTCGACGGCCACGATGATGTCGTGCGGGCGGATGCCGGCCGTGGCCATGGGCAGGTCCGGGATCACCATGCCGACCGCGGCGCACTGTCCGCCATCGGGCGCGGTGTGCTCGGCGTGCAGGTGCGCCACCACCGCAGGAGAGACGGGCTCGAGCCGTCCGCCGAGCATCGCGGCCGGCGGCACCAGCACCTTGCCGTCGAAGGTGAGGTAGGTGCCGGGCGCCGGCGGCGTGCCGTGCGCGGGCGTCCAGTTGGACGGCAGGTCCAGGCGCTCGATGATGCCGCCGTCCGGACCCAGCACGGCGACGATCGAGTCGCGGCGGTAGATGCGATCGTCGGGCACGCGCGTGCCGTCCATCCACACCTCGACGTGCCCGTCGCCGAAGGCGCGCAGCTCGTAGCGGTGCGCCTGGCCGTCGCGCGCGGGCAGCAGCTGCGCGGGCGTGGCGCTCGAGAGGTCGGGCTTCGCGGGAACGGGCGGTGGCGGAGGCGTCGGTGCCGGTGGCGGCTCCGCCGCAGGCGGTGGCTCGGGTGCAGGTGCGGGCGCGGGCTCCGGCGTCGGTGCCGGCGCGACCTCCGGCGCCGCCTGCGCGACGACGGCGGGCTCCGGCGCCGGCTCCTCTCCCGGGGTCGCAAGCTCCGCTTCGTGGGGAAGCGTGACGGGTTCCGGTGCCGTGCGTCCCGACAGCCCCGCGCATGCAGCGAGCGTGGTGGCGGCCAGGGAACTCGCAATCATCGCGCGCATGGCGGAAATGATACAGAAGCTATCGTTCGTTCCCCGTGGATCGAGCCCGCGGACACCTCCTCGTCGTCGGCGCATCGATGGCCGCCGCGCTCCTCGTCGGCTGCGACGGGCAGCGCGCCGGTCGTGGCGTCGATGCGGCGGGCGCGGGCGCCACGTGGCGCTGGCGCGCCGAGCGCATGGAGGTGAGCGCGCTCACCACGGCATCCGTCGATGCCTCGGGCGCCCCGGCGGTGCTCGATGCGCGCATCGAGTTCTTCGACTCCGAGGGCGACGAGACCAAGGCGGTGGGAGCGCTGTCCATCGCGGTGCTGCTCGACGGCACGCAGGTGGGCCGCCAGTCGGCAGACCTCGAGGGCCGGGGCGGCCACGCACGCGCGTGGGATGCGGCCACGCGCACCTACTCGCTGCGCATCCCGCTCTCGCAGGTGCCGCCGCCCGGGCGCACCACGGTGGTGCAGGCGACCTTCGAGGGCGTCGACGGCGCGCGCATGACCGCGTCGCGCCAGGTGCGCTGGCCGGAGCGGCCGCAGTGACGGCCGACGCCGCGCCCGCGGCGGCATCGCCTGCGCCCCCCGCCCGCCGGCGCCTCGGGACCACGGCCGCCGACCTCGTCCTCCTCACCGCGGCCCTGATCTGGGGCTCCACCTTCGTCGCGCAGAAGCTGGCCACCGCCCACATGGGCCCCCTGCGCTTCACCGGCGTGCGCTTTGCGGCGGGGGCGCTCATCCTGATGCCGGTGGCGCTGTGGCGCTGGCGGCGCATCGCCTCGGCGCGCGCGCGGCGCGACTCGATCCTCGGGGGGCTGCTGGCGGGCCTGGCGATGGCGGTGGCGAGCACCACGCAGCAGGTCGGGATGCACGAGACCAGCGTGAGCAACGCCGGCTTCATCACGTCGCTCTACGTGATCATCGTGCCGTTCCTCGGGATGTTCGTCGGCCAGCGCGTCGGATGGAACGTGTGGGCCGGCGCGGGGCTCGCGGTGGC
>JBJTJU010000200.1:0-2122 GCA_046096165.1 Phycisphaerales bacterium
GTCGTCGTCGTCGCGGAGGGCGAGCATCGCCTCGCACACCGACGTGACGTCATGGCCGACGCCGCAGTTGCCGGAGTACTCGATCACGAAGCGGTTGCCGATGCCCCATTCCTCGCGGAAGTTGTTGGCGCCGGCGACCACTGGCTTCATGTCCACGGCGGCCGCGCGGCCGGCGGACACGGCGTCGAAGCTCGGCGCGAACCGCCGCGACGGCATGTTCTGCACCTCGTCCGGATCGGACCACGGCGTGATGGTGGCGAGCCGACGTGGGCTGACGCCGTTGGCAAGCACCCGGTCGCGCATGCACCGCCCGAGCACCACCACCAGGTTCGCCCGACGCAGGCAGAACCGGTCGAGCTTCGAGAAGATCCAGTGCGCGAACGAGCCGCGCTTGATGACGCCGGCCGCAAGGGGCACGTCCGGGTACAGGTCCATGGTCCAGAACACGAACCGCGTTCCCTTCATCCACCGCAGCACCATGCCGACGAGCGCGATGAAGGGCGGCGTGGTCAGGCAGACCACCACGTCATGGCGCGGCAGCGTGATGGCCTTGAAGAGGCACGCCACGTTGAACGCGACGAAGTCGTAGGAACGCGAGGCGATTCCGCGCTTGCCGAAGACGCTGCTGGTGACGCGGTGGATCTCGATGCCGTCGACGATCTCCTCCGCCGGCAGCGCGCTGCCGGTGCGGCCGTAGATGCTGCGCGAGGCGATGGCGCTGACCTTGTCGCCGCGCGCGCGCAGGAACTTCGCCAGGTCGAAGGCGTGCTGCGCCGTGGCCGAGATGTCCGGGTAGAAGAACTGGTTGAGGAAGAGCACGGAGAGCCGTCCCTCCTCCTCTTCCGCCGCCGGCACGGGCGCGGTCGACCCGAGCGCACGCACGATCTGTCGGACGGCGGTGCCCGTGGAGAACTCTCGCTCCCAGAGGCGCCGGCCGCGCTCGCGCGCCGCCGATGCCATGCACGGGTCGGCGAGCAGCTCCTCGGCCAGGCGCTGCAGGACGGCCGCGTCGCCCCCGGTGCACACGCGGCCCACGCCTTCGGACTGGATGAGCTTCTCGAGGTCATTGCGCGGGTTGATGCGCGCCAGCACCGGGAGGCCCGCCTGCATGTAGGTCAGGAACTTGCCAGGGATGTTGTGGCTCTTGTGGCGCGGGTCGAGCGCCAGCATGCCGAAGTCGCACTGCGCGAGCAATCCCGGGATCTCGTTGGGCTCGATCTCGTCCGAGAAGAGCACGTTGTCGAGGCGCTCACGCTCGGCGGTGGCCGCGAAGCGCGCGGCGTCGCTGCCGCGGCCGACGAAGAGGAACCCGACGTCCTTCCGGTCGCGCATGCGGCCGACCAGGTCAAGGACCACGTCCATGCCCTGGGCGACGCCCATGTTTCCCGTGTAGACGAAGATCCGGCGGCCCGCGAGTCGCGTGCGCGAGATGTCGATGCGGCACCCGGCTCGCGGCGCGGGGCTCAGCCAGTTCTGCAGCACCTCGAGCGACCGGCCGGCCTTCGCCGCCCAGCGCGTCATGTACGGCAGGTTGGCCTCGGTCTGCACGCCGATGGTGTCCGCCACCGCGTACTGGCGGCGCTCAACCCACTTGAAGAACCGGTAGACCAGGCCCCGGCGCATCAGCCCCATGTCCACGGCCCACTCCGGGAAGATGTCGCGCAGGATCAGGTAGCTGCGGCAGCCGCTGTCGCGGCGCAGCCGGCGGACGATCGGCCCCAGGAAGATGGTGGGTGCGTACCAGACGATGCCGTCCCACCGGACGTGGCGGATGCCGCTCTCGTCCATGGCCTTGAGCAGCATGTACGGCAGGCGCATCTCGTTGATGGCCCGACGGGCGTAGCTGACGTCCTTGGTGGGCGAGGTGCGGACGCGCAGCGTGGTGATGCCGTCGGCGTGCTCGAGCTTCCACGCCCGATCAAGCCCCGCCGCCGGCACGATGACCGTGGGATGGTGGCCTTGGTCGGCGAATTCCCGCACGAGGTCGCGCATCTGCACCGCGCCGGAGATGCGCAGCGGCGGATAGGTGTCCGCGATGATGGCGATGCGCTTGGGCCGCGTCTGGTCCATCAGGGCCCCTTGCGCCACACCACCCGGTTCACGTAGTCGGTGTAGCTCACGA
>JBJTJU010000201.1:0-5853 GCA_046096165.1 Phycisphaerales bacterium
GGAGGACGCCCCGTGGTTCGTGGCGCAGTCGATGTACGGGCCGCTCGCCTACGGCGCCGACTGGGCCAACCGCGCGCTCCTCAAGACCGGCAAGGTGGGCGAGCTGCTGCCGACGCCGCCCGCGACCGACGCGCTCGGCCGCCCGCAGCCGGGACAGGCCTCCGTCTCCAGCCTGCGCGGGCTCGGCGCCGCCAACGAGTTCGGCACGCTCATCGAGGCACCACCTGCATCGAAGAGCGGCGCAATCACGTGGGGGGGCGGCAAGAACCCGATGGCCGGCACGTGGAGCCACGCGTGGGACTCGCTGCGCGCGGCGCTCGAGATGAAGCCGGAGGCGATCTTCCTGCTCTCCGACGGCGAGTTCAACCCGATGGACATGGAGGACGTGCTCTCCACGATCGAGCGCTTCAACCCGGAGCGCAGGACGCGCATCCACACGATCGCGTTCGCGTCGAGCGCCGACGTGTACGACCTGCAGCGGATCGCGAAGGACTGGGGCGGGCTCTACCGCCACGTGCCGATCAAGCCGTGAGTGCGCTCAGCGGTCGGGCCGCTCCGCCGGCTCGCGCCGCGCGCAGTCCATCGCCAGCACCAGGTTCATCAGGCCACCCAAGGCGATGAAGAGCGTGCCGAATTCGTTGGCGGCGCCGAGCCCGCGCAGGCTGGAGACGGTGGCCTGTCCCGGCTGCGGGCGGCCGAGCGCGTCGGTCGCGGGCGGCGTCGGCAGCAGCTCGCCCACCTTGCCGGTCTTGAGGAGCGCACGGTTGGCCCAGTCGGCGCCGTAGGCGAGCGGCCCGTACATCGACTGCGCCACGAACCACGGGGCGTCCTCCTCGTGGTCAACCGCGTCGACGCCGCCGACGAAGAGCCCCGACGCGAACATCAGGAGGAGCGCGGTCATCGCGAGCATCCCGCGACGGCGGTAGCCAAGCGACAGGTGGCCCGCACCCGGGAAGAGGAACGCGAGGAGGGGCGCCTTCCATCCCGTGCGCGAGGCGGGGATGAGCGCGACGAGCGCGATCGCCGGCGCACCGATCACGAAGAACCCGCCGATGCCGGCGGCGAGGATCGGCGACATGCCGGCGAGGACGGGGCGGGCGTCGCGCGTGACATGCGCGCGCGGCGCGGGCTTCGCCTCGGGCACGGGCGCGTTCGGCGCGGCCCCGGCCAACTCCGGCAGTCCCGCCGCCCACGCGATGCCCTCGGCCAGGTGCTGGCGGAAGAGCGGCTCCGCGAAGCTCTCCTTCGTGTGGCCGCCGGCCGTGTACCAGGAGCGCCCGCCCTCGAAGGGACGGCACCAGCAGATCGGGTGGTCGGCGCCCATCGCCGCCTTGCCGGGGTCGAACGTCGTCTCGTCGAGCGTCGCGAGCACGTGCACCCCGCCCGCGCGCGGGTTCTCGCGGAAGGCGTACCACTCGTCGGTGCGGCGCCACTCCGCCGGCAGCATGCGGGTCGAGCGGTGCGTGCGGTCCTCTACGCGCACCACGGCCGGCTGCACCGGCGGGTGCGTCGCGAAGCGCCCGCCGACCAGGCGCCCGAACCACTCCCAGCCGTACTCGGTGTCGGTGGCGGCGTGGATGCCCACGAAGCCGCCGCCCGCGCGGACGTAGGCCTCGAAGGCCTCTTCCTGCGGCCGGTCGAGCACGTCGCCGGTGGTCGAGAGGAACACCACCGCGCGGTAGCCGCGCAGGCGGTCAGGGGTGAAGGCCGCGGCGTCCTCGGTGGCCTCGACCTGCCAGCGCGCGGCGCCGATCTCCTTCAGGCACGCGATGCCCTCGGGGATCGAGTCGTGGCGGAAGCCCGCCGTGCGCGAGAAGACCAGGATGCGCGGGAGCACGTCCGCGGAGGCGGCGGCGGGCGCCGCGTCGGCATGGACCACGTTCGCGGCGGCGGCGATCGCGCAGGCGACGGCCATCATGGCGAACCGCGGCACGCGCAACGTCGGCATCGGCCGCATCGTAGCGATGGGTCCGTGCGCAGCCGGATCGCTACACTCGATGCATGAGCGCTCCCGAGCAAGGCCGACCCAATCCGGAACCGCCGCCGCCCGGCGACCCACGCTGGAAAGAGGTGGTCGACCGGCGCACCGGCATCGACCGGCGCGATGTCTCCGGCCCCGTGTCGCCGACCAACCTGGAGCGACGCCGCGGCCCCGGCCGCCGCCTCACCGACTTCGTGAAGTCGGCGGAGGAGGGCGAGATGAACCGGGAGCAGTACCTGTTCCTGATGGCGATCGACGCCTTCAAGCGGGTCAACCGCAAGACCTTCCCCGCGTGGACCGACGTGCTGGAGATCATCCGCAAGCTCGGGTACCGAAAGACCATGCCGAGCGAGCTGAACCTCGGCGACCGCGCCAATGACTGGACCGAGCGCGCCGACGCGCCCAGCGGGGTCAACAAGCCCGCCGAGCGCCGCGAGGAGTGAGCCGCGCCCCGGGGGCGGAGGTCACGTCCTGACGCCGGTCACTTCTTGAAGAAGTCCGCGTTGATCTGGATGTACTTGCGCCACTCCTCGGGGAGGTCTTCCTGGGGGTAGATGGCGTGCACAGGGCACTCGTCCACGCACAGCCCGCAGTCGATGCAGGTGTCGGGGTCGATGTAGAGCTGCGTGGCACCCGTGTGGGCGGACTCGCCCTTCCCTGGATGGATGCAGTCGACCGGGCAGACCTCGACGCAGGCTGCGTCCTTCGTACCGATGCAGGGTTCAGCGATGATGTGTGCCATTGCGCGGCGTGGGATGGTAGCGCGGAGCCCAAAAACCAACAGGGCCGGCGCTCGCCGGCCCTGCTGGTGTTGTCCGGTAGAGCAGACTTACTTGCTCTTCTTCTTCGAAGCCTTCTTGGCGGCCTTCTTGGCAGCCTTCTTCTTCTTCGCCATGGTGGTGGCTCCCTTTGTGTGTTACGCGAGGTGGTCGGAGGGATCAGGGGCCCGCGTAACTTGGCCCCTGAACGCACGTCATTAGTACCTTTATCGGCACAGGTCGGAAAGGGGGTTGAGGAGAAATTTCGCAACTTTTCTTCCGCGGCCCCCTTGCGACCCACACCCGTTGCGCTACGGACCCACCTTCCAAACGCATGCAACGCGCGAATTGCCCTGCAAATCAAGGCCTGTGCGAGCGCGCTGCGCCGACAATGCGCGCATGAACCCAGCTGCGCCGAACACGCCGCGACGCACCGAAGATTTTGCCGTCGGCACGCTCCGGATCGTGATCCACGGCGCCCGCGGACGCATGGGCGGACGCATCGCGGCCTGCGCGGAGGCGGACGCGGCATGCACCATCGCGCAGCGGATCGATCGCGGCGACGCACTGGCGGTGCACCCGGGGGACGTCGATGCGGTCCTCGACTTCTCGAGCAGCGACGGCGCCGCGCGCGCGGCGGAGGTGTCCGAGGCGCTCGGCTGTGCGCTCCTCGTCGGCACCACCGGCCTGTCGGACGGGGCGCTTGCCGCCATCGACCGGGCCACGCGGCGCGTGCCCGTGATGGTTGCGCCGAACACCTCGCTCGGCGTCGCGGTCGCGCGGCGCCTGGCGACCGAGGCCGCACGGCTCCTGCCGGGCTTCGACGTCGACATCGTGGAGACGCACCACGTGCGCAAGCTCGACGCACCGAGCGGCACCGCGCGCAGCCTGGCCGAGGCGGTGTCCCGCGGGCGCGGCGAGGCGATCGATCCCGCGCGCATCCATTCCGTGCGCGCGGGTGACGTGGTCGGGGACCACGAAGTGGCGTTTTCCGGCCCGGGCGAGCGCATTTCCGTGGTGCACCGGGCCACCAGCCGCGACCTCTTCGCGCTCGGGGCGATCCGCATGGCACGGTGGCTCGCGACGCAGCCGGCCGGTCGCCACGTACCCGATGCGTGGTTCGACGACCTCGTGCGCGGGCGCGGCTGACGCAGGTGCCCTGCTAGCCTCCGGCCGATGCCTGCCGAGACGCTTCGCTGGTTCACGCTGGGGTGCGGTGCGCAGCTGGCCGTCGAGCGGATGCCCTCGACGCGCAGCGCGGCGGCGGTGTGGCTGCTGCCGGTCGGCAGCTGCGGCGACCCCGAGGGCGACGCCGGCGAGGGCGAGTCCACCGTGCTTTCCGACGTGCTGCTGCGCGGCGCCGACGGCATGTCGAGCCGCGCCTTCAGCGACGCGCTCGAAGCGCTCGGTGCGCAGCGGCATTCGGCGGCCGGCGTCCACCACCTGACGGTGTCGCTGCTGACGATGGGCGACCGCATGCCCGAGGCGCTGCGCCTGGCGTCGCTTGCCGTGCGCCGGCCGAACCTCGATGCCGAGGCGCTCGAACCGGTGCGGTCGCTCGCGCTCCAGTCGCTCGCCGGGCTGAGCGACGAGCCGCAGCACCTCTGCATGGTGAAGTTGCGGGAATTCGCCATGCCTAGGCCCTTCAACCGCTCGGGCTTCGGCACCGAGGCCGGGCTCAAGTCGCTCACCGCGGAGGGCATCCGCCAGGCCTGGTCCCGCCGGGCACGCCCGGGCGGCACGATCATCGGCGTGGCGGGCGACGTGGACCCGGAACGGATCCGCGACCATGTGGAGCGGCTGATGGCCGGTTGGGAGGGCACCGCCGCCGAACCCGTGCCGGCCGGCGAAGCCGCGCTCGGCGCGCACGAGATCGCCCTGGACACCCAGCAGAGCCACATGGCGATCGGGCTGCCCGCCCCGCCCGAGCGCGACCCGGATGCGACCGCGCACCTCGTGGCCGTGCGGGTCCTGGGCGGCGCGACGAGCAGCCGCCTCTTCCGCGAGGTGCGCGAGAAGCGCGGGCTGTGCTACTCGGTGGGCGCGAGCTCGACGCTCGGGCGCGACCGCGGGTTGGTGCAGGTCTACGCCGGAAGCACCCATGACCGCGCGCCGCGAACGCTTGCGTGCATCCTGCAGGAGCTGGAGACCCTCGAGCGCGGGATCGACGAGGGCGAGTTCCGCGACGCGGTGGTGGGCGCCAAGAGCGCGCTCGTCATGAGCGGCGAGAGCTCGAGCGCCCGCGCGGCCACGATCGCGCTCCAGCTGTGGCGCATGGGGCGCCCGCGCACGCTCGCCGAGAGCGCGGCGGAATACGACCGGCTGACGCTCTCCGGGGTGAACGCGTACGTCGCACGGGAGATGGGTGCCGCGTGGCGGGCCCGGCGGACGCTGGTGACGGTGGCCCCGGCGGCGGGCGCCGCGGGTCAGTGACGCGCGGCGGCGTCGAGCGGCTCGATGACCGTGTAGTGGTCAAGGTTGAGGACCGTGACCTCGCCGTCATCGAGCCGGAGCTCGAGGCGGTCGAGCCACAGGCGGTCGTGCAGCGCGTGCGCGAACCAGCTGCCGGTCTTGGACTGGCGGTAGCGGAGCACGGTGCCCTCGACGGTGGTGGTGTCCACGCGGCGGACGGCGGGCAGCTGCTGCGTGACCTGCACGCGGGTTCCGGGCGCGAACGCGAGGGTCTCGATCGACATGGGACGCGAAGTATAGGAATCAGCCGGGCGGGCCCGCGCCGGGGCCGTCCGCGCCCGGCGCCGCGCGCGGGCGCAGGCGCCACTGGCTGAGTACCACCCCGGCGAACATCAGCCCGCAGCCCAGCACCTTCCAGCGCGTGAAGGGCGCGCCCAGGCCCGTCCAGCCCGCCGCCAGGCACACGGCCTCCGCGAGCGCGGCGAACACGCCCTCGAGGCTCAGGAGGATCGCCGCGTGCGCGGGGGGCGCGCTTCCCTGCGCCACCGTCTGCAGCGTGAACGCGATGCAGGTGGAGAGCAGCGTCGCGAACGCCATCGGGCCGGCCACCGCGCGCAGCGCGTCCAGCGTGATCGCCTCGCGGGCGCCCCACTCGGGCGCGGCGAACGCGGCCAGCGCCTGCGACGCGGCCAGCGCCACCGC
>JBJTJU010000202.1:0-3206 GCA_046096165.1 Phycisphaerales bacterium
TCGCGCACCTGCCGGTACGGCTCGGTGAACTCGATCCCGTTCCACCGCTCGACGATCACGTCGCTCGACGTGCCGATGCCGAACACGAACCGGCCCGGCGCGGCCGCGGCCATCGTGGCCACCGACTGCGCCATGAGTGCCGGGGACCTGGTGTAGGCCGGGACGATCGCCGTGCCGAGCCGCAGCTCGGGCGCCCACGCCGAGGCCAGTGCCAGCGGCGTGAAGGCGTCGTACCCGTCGGCCTCGGCCGACCACACGTCGGTCCACCCGCGGTCGGCCAGTTCCTTGACCCACTCGCGCTGCTCGGCGAGCGGGATGTCGAGGAACGGGATCGTCATGCCAAGTCGGTCCATCGAGCCACCCTAGGCAGGGTCGAACTACGGCCACGATCACGGTTAGCGTCGGGCGCCGACGACGAGGATCGAGGAGTTCAGATGGTCGACATGCCGTGGCAGGGGGACGCCTGCTCGCTGGTGGAGGAGTTCCGGGCCAAGGGCCGGTCCCCGCGAGAAGAGCTCGATGCGACGCTCGCTGCGGTCGACCGCAGCGAGCTGAATGCCTTCTCGTTCGTCGACCCGGCGCTCGCCCAGGCCAAGGCCGACGCGGCCGACGTGTCCCTCCCCTTCGGCGGGGTCCCGTTCGGCGTCAAGGAGCTCAGCCGCTACCAGGGCTGGCCCGACACCGACGCCTGCCTGGTGTTCCAGGACCGCATCGCCACCACCACCGAGACTGGGATCCGGCGCGCCGAGGAGCTCGGCGGCGTCGTGCCGTTCGGCCTGACCACGGCGTCGGAGTTCGGCGGGCTCAACGTGAGCGTCACCAAGCTCAACGGCGTCACCCACAACCCATGGCAGGAGGGCCGCACGGCCGGCGGGTCGTCCGGCGGCAGCGCCGCAGCAGTGGCCGGCGGCATCACCACGCTGGCCTCGGGCGGCGACGGTGGCGGTTCGATCCGCATCCCCGCGGCGTTCTGCGGCCTGCCCGGCATGAAGGGCACCGTCGGGCGCATCCCCCGCGGCCCGCAGACCTCGATCCACCCCATGACGGTCGTGACCGGCGTGATGTGCCGGTCCATCCGCGACATCGCCCGCTACTACGACGTCACCTCGGGCTACGACTCCCGCGACCCGTACTCGCTGCCCAAGGTCGAGGGCTGGGAGCACAACCTGGGCTCGTACCACCACGAGCTCCGCGGGAAGAAGGTCGTCATCACGCCCGACCTGGGCGTCGCAGTGGTCAACCCCTTGCTCGCCCAGATGATCGTGGAGGCCGGCCAGGAGCGGGCGCGCGCCGCCGGCGAAGCGGCGCTGGCCCGGCACGGCAGCAACGCCGAACTGCGCAACCAGCTGGCGACGATCGAGAACAAACTGTTCCAGGCCCGCTACCTCGCCAAGGAGCCGGAGGCGGCGGCAGCGGCCGCCGAACGCAGCCTCGTGCACCTCGAGGCCGGTCTGCAGGCGGACGCCCGCCACGTCGCCCTGCTCGGGCTCTATCCTGCGCTGGTCGGGCGCGTGGCGATCGCGCGCCTTACCACCGGCGACGGCGACGGCGGGGCTGCGCTGCTCGTCGCGACGTGCGAACGCACCGACCGCGGCGACGATGCCCGCGAGCAGGCCGCGCTGCTGCTCAGCCAGGTCGGCGGCGACCTCGCCGGGCGGGAGCGACTGCTGACGACGGCCCAGGGCGTGCTGCGCGAACGGATCGCCGCGCGCGGCGACGTGGCGACGGCGCGCGCGCGACCGATCCAGCTGGATGGCGCGTCGGCGGCGAGCTCGCGACTGCGCGACTTCGACCTCCGGATCGCGCTCGGCCACGTCGCGGAAGCACTGCGCGACGAACCCGAACAGGACCGTGCGCTGCAACAGGCCGGGGAGCTGGCGGATTCGATGCCCGGCTTGGAGGTCGGGCGGCTGCGCAATCTGTACGTGCAGCTCGGTGAAGCCGGCATCCGCCGCGGCGACGTCGGCGCCGTCGCCGCCGCCGCCCGCCGCCTGCTCGCGCACACGGAGCGTCGGACCGGGGCGCAGTTCGTCGCCGCCAACCTGCTGGCCGAAGCGCTCGCCCTGGCCGAGACGGACGCGGCGGCCGCACTGCGGACCGAAGCCGCCACCGCACTGGCGCGCGCGGTGGCCGATGGCGAGGTGCCGGCCGCTGCAGCCGACCAGCCGCGCTTCCACGCGCTGCGCGGCCTGCCGGATTACGACGCGCTGCTCCAGCGCCGGTAGCTCGTACCGACCGCAGCGCTCGCCACGGCGAATCGCCGTGTCACCGCGTGCACCGATGCGGCTACAAGATGCGCCATCGCCAGGGCAACCTCGCCAGGCGATCCCGGCTGCTCGTACCCAGCTCGTCTCCCGCTCGGCCCATGCTGCAAACCCACCCGTTCGGCGTGCGGACCGCCATCGCCATGGCGCTCGCCTTCACCGCCCCCATTGCCGCGCAGAAGCACTTCGACGAAGCCGCCGCACAGCGCGCGGCCTTCCTGGCGTCGCCCGCGTGGCAGACGTTCCTCGACCGCGCCGGCGGCGAATGGAGCGTGCAGTGGTGCGCCGCCACCGGCACGCCCGACGCCATCTGGGGCAGCGGCATCGCGCTCGCCGACTGGCGCGAGAACTCGCTCGCCGAAGCCCGACGCCACGCCAACGAAGTGCTGCGCCAGCACGCCGACCTGCTCGGCCTCGGCGCCAGCGAGTTCCGCGAGGCCATCGGCGCACGCATGCACCGCGTCTGGACCTTCACCTTCGACCAGCACTTCCGCGGCCTGCCCGTCCTCGGCGGCCGCGCCGACGTCCGCGTCCACATGGTCGGCCGCGTCCCGATGTTCGGCGCCAAGGCCGTGCCCGTGCCCGCCGACTTCGCCGTCGTGCCGTCGTTCGACGCCGACACCGCCCTCGCCATCGCCTGGCAACAGGTCGGCGCGCCCACCGGCGCGCCGCAGCCGGCCAGGGTCAAGGCACCGCGGCTCGTGATCTGGAGCGACGTCGCCGCGGCGACGCCGCAGGCCCCGCGCCTGTGCTGGGAAGTCGCCATCAGCAACGTCGACCAGCAGGGCAACGGCCCCATCGGCCGCCACCTCGTCGACGCCACCTCCGGCGCGCTCGTCCGCTTCCTCAACGACAAGCACGAATGCGGCTTCGCCGGCTGCGCCGCCGGCGCGCACGGCGGCGAGGCGGTGGCGGCGACGGCATACGCGCCGATCGCTGACC